>CACZOT010000227.1 GCA_902782795.1 uncultured Eubacteriales bacterium
TATCCTGACCCACTTTGATAAGCTGTATGATGTGATGAGCGATTCAGAACGCCAGGAACTGATGCAGGCGCTGATTGCTGAAATCCATATTCATGAGCAGCCGCAGCCAAACGGGCAATGGCTCAAATCCATCAAATTCAGGCTTCCGATCATTGATGGAGACACCTCTTTGGTTTTGGACAAATGTGATGGCGTCGAGACGGTAGTATTGATGTCACGCACTAAGGGCTGACCGCCGAAAAAGTGCCATATTTCCTGGCTTTTCGGGCATTGACCGTCAGTGGCGGCGAGCGGATTTGACTGTAACAATTGCTCTATCAGAACATATCAATCGCTCCGAACAGAGGGTTGAGTAAGCCATTCAGATGTCAGAGGGTTGAGTGGCCGGTTTAGATGTTTTTGCGGCAGGGTTGAGTTGGTGATTTGGATAACAGCGGATTGTGGCTGTGATTTGGATGTCAGAGCGACAACGCAGGATTTATGGAAGTGATTAATATGTTTGGAGAGAAAATTAATGGGAAATGCCCTGTTGAAACGACAATAAAGCTGCTGGGCGGAAAGTATAAAAGTACAATCCTATGGGCTTTGCGAGATGGAGCACTTCGATATGGAGAACTTCAGGAACGTGTTTCACAGGCAAGTCCTAAAATGCTGGCGGAGCAGTTGAATGAAATGATTGAGGATAAACTGATACGTAAGACGATCTATCCTGTTGTGCCTCCAAAAACAGAGTATAGCCTTACATCATTTGACAAGGCAGCGATTCCACTCCTTCATATGATAACGGACTATGGAAGGGGTTATTTAGAAGCGGATGCATCTGAAGAATAACTGTGCTCTGCTTACTTACGAAAAAGTAACTTATTCACGAAAAAGTGCGTTCTTGTCCGATAGGGTCGCTGACCTTATAATGAGTAAAAACGAAAGGATTGATTATAATGAGTAACACATTTCTTGATCTTGCAAAAGAAAGATACTCTGTACGTAAGTTTACAGAACAGCAGATCGAGCAGGAGAAACTTGATAAGATACTGGAAGCCGGAAACGTGGCACCGACTGCAGTTAATTATCAGCCGCAGAGAATCTATGTCCTTCAGAGTGAAGAAGCCCTTACAAAAGTAAGGTCATTATGTCCCTGTACTTATGGTGCGCCAACTATGCTGCTTATCGCATATGATGATAATCAGGATTGGGATAATCCGAAGCAGCCGGGAATCCATTCAGGCGAGCAGGATGTAAGCATTGTAGCAACACACATGATGCTTGAGGCGTGGAGCCTTGGCGTGGCATCATGCTGGGTGAACCTGTTCCCAAATAATGAACTGGAACGGGCTTTTGACTTGCCTGAAAATGAGAAGACGGTGCTGATTATGCCGCTTGGCTATGCCGCTGATGATGCAAAGCCGGTGGAGAAGTGGCATTTTGGTTATAAGAAGATTGAAGAGACCGTGACTGTTCTGTAATGGCGAGTACTGCAATACGCGGCTGGAGAGATAGATAGTGATATGTCGTCTGTTTCTCCAAAGCTGTTTTGGCGGGGCCTGCGTCCATCCACCCCGCGGAAAAGCGACAGGCTATGTCAGAAAAGGATACACAGAGGTGGGTTTGATGTTCAAATATTTCGAGATCAACGCGGACGGCCACAACATCCGCTGCAAAGCGTACTATAACGACCTCGGCTCCGTCGGGCAGGCGGTCCTGTTCGGCACGGGCTTTGCCGGGCACAAGGACAACGGCGCGGCGAGGAGCTTCGCGGAAAAGCTGCTCTCCAAGCAAAAGAACGCCATGGTCGTGGTGTTCAACTGGCCCGCGCACGGCGACGACGTGAAAAAGAAGCTCACGCTGGATCTGTGCACCGCCTATCTGGACCTGGTGATCAGGGAGATCCGGACCAGGTTCGGCGCGCAGGACCTGTACGCCTACGCGACCAGCTTCGGAGGGTATCTGATCCTCAAGTACATCTCCGAGCACGGCAGCCCCTTCCGTAAGACCGCTCTGCGCTGCCCCGCGGTGGATATGTACGACGTGTTGACGAGCCGCATCATGCAGGGGGACGAACTCGGCCGGATCCTGAAGGGGAAGGACGTCCAGGTCGGCTTCGACAGGAAGATCCCCGTCTCGAGGGAGCTCCTGGAGGAGCTGCGGGAAAACGACGTCCGCGAGAGGGAATTCCTCGATTTCGCGGAAGACATCCTGATCCTGCACGGCACGAAGGACGAGGTGGTCCCCTTTGAGAGCGCACGGGAATTCGCCGAGAACAATCTGATCGAGTTCATTCCCGTCGAGGGAGCCGACCATCGGTTCCAGAACCCGGTGCACATGAGCCTGGCCACCAAATACGTGATGGAGTTTTTTGACTTTCGGTAGAAGCGCGTCCGGGCGGCCGCACGCTGCCCTTTTGAATGGAGGGGTGATCGCTTTGGAATACATCCGTGTGGCCAAGGAAAACCTGGAGACCGAGCATATCTGCTGCGCCATCTCCAATAACAGGGATGAACAGGTCGCGTCCAAGAAGGCCTGGCTGGCGGACCGGTTCGACGAGGGGCTGGTCTTCCTGAAGAGCGTCGAGCGCGGGAAGTGCTTCATCGAATACATCCCCGCGGAAAACGCCTGGATCCCCATCGACGCGGCGGGGTACATGTATATCGACTGTCTGTGGGTATCCGGCTCGCTCAAGGGCCACGGATACGGCGGAGATCTGCTCGCTTCGTGCGTCCGGGACAGCCGGGAACAAGGGAAAAACGGCCTGTGCATCCTCGCCGCTGCGAAGAAACGGCCGTTCCTCGCCGACCCGAAATTCCTGAAATACAAAGGCTTTTCCGTGTGCGACGAGGCGGACAACGGCGTCCAACTGTGGCACCTTCCGCTGGTCCCCGGGGCCGAGCCGCCGAGGTTCCGGGACTGCGCCAGGCATCCGCGCGCGGAGGGGGAGGGGTACGTCCTCTACTACACCAGCCAGTGCCCCTTCAACGCCAAGTACGTCCCCATCCTGGAGCGGACCGCGCGGGAGAAAGGCATCCCCTTCCGGGCGATCCATATCGAGAGCAGGGAAGAGGCGCAGGCGGCCCCCACGCCCATCACGACCTATGCCCTGTTCTTCAACGGGAAATACCTGACCAACGAACAGATGAACGAGGCGAAGTTCCTGAAACTGGCAGGCCGATAGACCGGACGCACGAGCGGAAAAAGGGGAAAGCGATGGGGCGGACAGGATCGCCCGTAATCTGCCGGGGGAATACGGGCGGGGAAAGCGCCCTGCGCCGTTTTGATAGACGGGGCGTGCGTCCCGCTGCGCGAGGAGATCCCGCGGGCTGATCCCCAGGCGCGGCCGCTTCTATTCGACAGGCGGGACGACGAGGCGCCCGCGGCCCTCTTCCGGTGGTATCGGAAGAATGCATCCACACAGGGAAAAAGGAGAGGGGCGCATGGGAAAGGAACTGTACGTCAAGGAAATGCGGCCGGGCGTGTATCGCATGGATGAGGCCCACGAGGCCACGGGCTATCTCGTCGTCGGCGAGGAACAGGCCGTGATGATCGATACCATGAAGGGCTATACCGACCTCGGCGCGGCGGTGCGCCGTCTCACGGACAGGCCGGTGGCGGTCGTCAACACCCACGGCCATCCGGACCACATCTTCGGCAACGTTTATTTCGAACGCGCCTTCCTGCACCCGGCCGATTTGCCCCTGGCGGGGATGTTCGCGCGGGATCCCGAATTTGTGGCGAAGTGCGAAAGGGAACATCTTCGCATGCCGCCCTTTGAGGACGTGCGCGAGGGAGGCGTGTTCGACCTGGGCGGCCGGCACCTGGAGGTGTACGAGCTCCCCGGCCATACCCCGGGCGGGATCGTCCTGCTCCTGCGGGAGGAACGGATCCTTTTCACGGGCGACAGCGTCAACCACCACCTGTGGATGCAGCTGGAGGGCTGCGCGCCCATGGACGCCTTCGTGCGGAGCCTGGACCGCGTCCTTTTCCTGGAGAAGCGGGCGGACTGTATCCTGCACGGCCACGCGACGGATTTTGACGATGTCTCGCTGATGCGCTGCCTGCGAAACGGCGCGCAGGAGCTCGCCGACGGGAAGACGGAGAACGATCTGCCCTACCGGTATTTTGGCGGCGAGGCCCGGCAGCATCCTTTTGCCTGCCTTCCGGACAGGGCGTATTCCTCCGACGCGCATGTGATCTGCTACCGCCCGGAGACCCTGCCCCGGAGCTGAGGGGCCAGCTCCGCCGCGGCTCTTGCCGAGGAACGCCGCCTGACGGCCCTGGTCCTGCCATCAGCCAACGAGGCCCCTTCATACGATAGACGGAAGGGCCTCGTTTGCCATGCAGGGCATAAAGGGATCGCCTTTTTCGCGAACTGCGAGTATACTATTTCCAAGGATTCCTACCGAACCGGAGGCAATATGGAACAGGCACAAAGGAAGTACGTCGCGTTCATCAGCTACCGCCATCTGCCTGTGGACGCGGATATCGCCGCCCGGCTGCATCGCTCCATCGAGGGCTTCCGCGTGCCGCGGGGGCTGCGCAGGGCGGGCGAAAAGCGCCTGGGGCTGGTCTTCCGGGACGAGGAAGAGCTGCCCGCTTCGAGCGATCTTTCCCGGGATATCCGCGGGGCTCTGGAGCGCTCGCGCTTTCTCATCGTGGTGTGCACGCCGGATACGCCCGCGTCCGAATGGGTGCGCAGGGAGATCCGCTCCTTTCTGGAGACGCACGACCGTACGAGCGTGCTGGCCGTCCTGGCGGCGGGAGAACCCGCGCAATCCTTTCCGCCTGAACTCACCGCGGGGGCGATCGAGCCCTTGGCCGTGGACGTGCGCGCCGCCAGCCCGGGCGAGCGCCATCGCAAGCTGCGCCGGGAGATCCCGCGCCTCTACGCCGCGCTCATCGGCTGTCCGTACGACGCGCTCGCCCAGCGCCAGCAGAGGCGCCGCGTCCGCCGTGCCGCGTCTGCCGCCAGCGTGGTGCTCGCGGTCGCGCTTGGATTTTCGGGCATGCTCTTGTGGAAGAACCATCAGCTCGCCCAGCGGGGGGAGGAGCTCTTCCGCCAGAAGCAGGAGGCGCGGCTGAGCGAATCCCGCTCGCTGACCGAACAGGCGGAGGGCAAGCTCTTGCAAGGGGAAACGGCCGGCGCCCTGCGCGAGGCGATCGCGGCGCTGCCCTCTTCCGGGGAGGACGACCGCCCCTATTACGCCCCGGCCGAGAGCGTGCTGATGCACGGCCTGCAGGTCTGGTCCGGCGAGGGGAAGGAGCAGCCGCTCGTTCTGGAGAACATCCTCGAGAGAGAAACGCCGGCGCGAGATCTCGCCGTTTCGCCGGACGGTTCGCTCCTGGCAACCGTGGACGCCTACGGCGGCGTCGCCCTGTACGAGCTCCCCAGCGGCAGGGAGCGCTGGGCGACTCGCCTGACAACGGTCAGCGGCAAGGGGGTCTCCTTTGCAAACGGGCAATACGCGAATATCCAGTTCTCCCAGGAGAATAACAGGCTGGTCCTGCTGGCGGACGCCTACGCCGTGGGGATCGATCTGGAAAGTGGCCGTGTCGTCTGGAGCACCACGGCCGGGGAACTCGAGAGGATGAAGAACATTTTGGCCGTCTCGCCCGACGGGAGCCTGATCGTCTGCGTCAACTCCAGGGTGGACGGCTATCAGATGGCGATAACGTATACGCTGGAGTTCCGCCGGGCCGATACGGGGGAGCTCGCGCAGGAAGTGTTTCTGGGCGTGAGCAGGCACCAGGACGATTTCTCCATAGCCTATTCCGATTTTACCGCCCGGCGCGCGCCGGCCGCCTTCTCCGCGGACGGAACGCGCTTCGCAGGGGCGTTCTTTACGGACGAGACGCGCGTCACCGCCTATTTCTTCTATGACCTGTCCTCGGGGGACGCGCGCGTCCTGCGGGAGGGCGAGGGGCTCCGTCCTGTCTGGATGGACCTGGAGCAGGAGCGGCTGCTCGTGCTGCGCCAGGGAGAAGCGGAATACAACTGCCTGATCCTCGAGGCGATTGACGCGGGGACAGGCGCGCTCCTCTGGGAGAGGGAGGCGCGCGCGGACGATCGGCAGTACAGCGTCTCCAACGACCAAATGGAATACCGCTTTCTGCGAGTGGAGGATACCCTCCTCGCCGCGGCGGACGATATGCTCTACGCCTTCGACGCCCGCAATGGAGACCTCCTGGCCAAAGAGCGGATGAGCGGCCGGGTGCTCGATCTTGCGCCGGGCGACGCCGGATATTTCCAGATCGCCCTGGCCGACGGCGGCTGCGGAAGCGGGCGGATCAGCCTGCTGAACGGATTCGTCTTCACGAAGGACTACCCCCTGGGATGGTACGATCTGGAGGCGGGCGCGACGGCGCGCATCGCCCGAGGGTTCCTGCGGGTCGAGGAGAGGCCCGGCCTGGCGGACCGGTTCACCGCGGGGGAGGACGGCTGCGTGGCTGTCGTTCCCGAGGACGGAAGGCGGATCATCCTGCAGAGCGCCCGCTGGACCGAGGGCCTCGCCACGCGCCGCACGATCGATCTGGGCGGGGAGTTTTCCTTCGACGACGCCCTGGGAGGCCTTTCCGTGCGTGGCACAGCGGACGGCGGCCTGCTGGTGAGCGTGCGTACCGAGGCCATGGACGCGCGGGAGCGGGAATACGGCATCCTTCGCCTGCCCGATGGGGAGGGATCGCCCATCCTCTACCACCGCCAGAACGGCGCGAGGGCCTGGGCCCTGGAGGACGGCAGCGGCGTGATCGAGTGCGGCCAAGCCGGCCGCGTCACCTGCACCGATCTGCCCACGGGGGAGAGCCGCGTCCTCTGGGACGGCGACAGTCTGCTCACCGCCTCCATTTCCTCTTCCATGGCGGGCTATTTCCGCGACGCGGATTCGGCGTACCTGAGCGCGGACGGCAAACTCCTGACCGCCGCCTGCGATAGCCGATCGCTGCAGGTCTTTCTGGACGGCGAGGAGAAGGCCAGTACGCCTCTGCCGCAGGGGGTCGATTGGTGTTATTCCCATTATGACGCGTTCGCCCATCTGCTCCGCGCGGGCGAGAACGGCTGCGTCCTCATGAGCGCGTACCCGCCAAAGGCGGAGGAGAAGCGTTTCGACCAGTTCCTCCTCTGGGATCTCGCGGACGGGGCCTTTTCCCTGGTGAAGGACGAAGGCAACGGTTCGACCGAACGGGTCTTCGCGCTGGGCAGGGCGACCGGCGTGTTCGCCGTCGCGGACGTGGACGACGCGCTGCGCCTGTATGACCGCGACGGCCTCGTCCGGGCCATCGAAACCAGCTTCCCCGCGATCTCGGTGCGGCTCGCGCAATTCTCGCCGGACGACGGGCAGATCGCCCTGTATACGGCGGATGGCCGCGTCGCCGTGTACGATTGCGAAAGCGGCGCTCTTCTCTTCTGGACCGACACGGGAACCGCCTATGGCGAGACGCTCCTCCTGGAGAAGAGCCCGGACGGCCGGCGCGCGTATCTGCTCGTCGGCGGGAGCGGCGGGGTCATGCTGTGTCTGGACGCGGAAAGCTGGACGGAGCTGGGGCGCGCGGGCAACGCCTGCGGCCTCGACGCTGCGCGGGAGGAGATCTGGTGCTACGATCCGTACGGCGAGGGCATATACGCCTGGAGCGTTCCAGCGCGAGAGGAACTGCTCGCCGTCGCCAGAAGGGTCTGCGGGGAGTAACGGAAACGACGGTTGGACAAATCCCTCCGGATGCGATATGATGGAACCACAGTTTTGACCACAAAGGGGGAACACGCGTGAAAAAACTCGGCTTCGGTCTGATGCGCCTGCCCACCCTGGACGGGGGCAACCCGTCCAAAGTGGATATCGAACAGCTCAAGAAGATGGTGGACCTCTTCATGGAAAACGGCTTCACCTACTTCGACACTGCCTGGATGTACAACGGCTTCGCCAGCGAGAGCGCCGCGAAGGAGGCCCTCGTGGACCGCTACCCCAGGGAATCCTTCACCCTGGCCACCAAGCTGCACAACGCCTTCTTCCACTCCCTGGAGGAGCGGGACAAGGTCTTCAACGAGCAGCTGCGCAAGACCGGCGCGGGCTATTTCGATTACTACCTGCTCCACGGCATCGAGGCGGGCAGCTATCCGCATTACGAGAAATACGATTGCTTCAACTGGCTCCTGGAAAAGAAGCGGCAGGGCCTGGTGCGGCACGCGGGCTTCTCCTATCACGATAACCCGGAGCTGCTGGACGAGATCCTCACCAAGCATCCCGAGATGGAGTTCGTGCAGCTGCAGATCAACTATCTCGACTGGGAGAGCGAGTGGGTCCATTCCCGCGGCGTGTACGAGGTCGCCACCAGGCACGGCAAGCCCGTCATCGTCATGGAGCCCGTCAAGGGCGGGACGCTGGCCAAAGTTCCCGCGGAGGCGGAAGCCATTTTGAAGGCAAAGGAGCCGGAGCTCTCCGTGCCCTCCTGGGCCATCCGCTTCGCGGCCAGCCTGGAGAACGTCATGGTGGTCCTCTCCGGCATGAGCTCCATCGCCCA
>CACZOT010000228.1 GCA_902782795.1 uncultured Eubacteriales bacterium
AGATCGAGGACCGGCACGATATCGACGCGAACCGCCGCCCGGAAGGCATGTGGGATATCCTCGATGAATCCCTGGCGCTGAAGATGCGCGAGGATGTGTGCGTCACGGCCTATTATTCCGCGGCCGTGCGCGCCGCCGACGTGCTGGCGCAGATCCGCTCCGAGCTGGACCGCCTGCGCCGCGAGGTGGGGGACGTCATCCCCATGGGCAAGCTGGAGATCGAGACCGGCGGCATCGACGAGGAGAACTGGGCCGAGTTCTGGAAGAAGGATTTCAAGTCCTTCCGCATCGGGCGACACATGGTCGTCAAGCCGGGCTGGGAATCCTACGCCGCCCAGCCGGGGGACAAGATCCTCGAGATCGACCCCGGCATGGCCTTCGGCACCGGTACGCACGAGACGACCGCCCTGTGCGTGGAACTCATCGAGGAATACCTGAAGCCCGGCGACAGCGTCATCGATATCGGCACGGGTTCGGGCATCCTCGCCATCGCCGCCGTCGAGTGCGGCGCGAAGGATGCCCTGGCCACGGATATCGACGCGCTGGCCGTGCAGGTCGCGACAGAAAACGTGGCGCGCAATGGCGTCGCCGACCGCGTCACCGTGCGGCAGGGCGATCTCCTGAACGCCGTCGACCGCAAGGCGGAGATCGTCATCGCCAATATCATCGCGGACGTGATCGTCGGCCTGGCTGCGCCCGTGCGCGGGTGCATCAAGGATGGCGGCCTGTTCATCTGCTCCGGCATCGCCAACGAGCGCGAGGAGAAGGTGCTCGCCGCGCTGCGCGAGGCGGGGTACCCGGAGCCCGATATCCGGCGCAAGGGCGAGTGGGTCGCCATGGCTGTGCGCAGGGACTGAGCGGTCTCCAGAGGAGCGGGGATCAGGGATTTGCGATCGGGGAGACGCCGGGGGACTCAGCTCCTCGGGCATCCCGCTTAAGGGCCGGGGGCCATTCCCAATCCCTTCCCGGGGGATTTCATGGGCTCTGGGCAAAGCGTTTTTTGCCAATAAGGATCACAATGGCGAACCAAAGCCGATTGCCCCCAATCGAGGGGGGCCAGGGGGAATCATTCCCCCTGGCGGGAAGTCTGAGGGGCGGAGCCCCTCGGCGTACCCTGGCGTCAGAGAGGCGAGTATGCATAGTTTTTTCATGGAACCGGGCATGGAGCCCGGCGCGGAGGGCGTCCTCCCGCCGGAGGAGAGCGCGCACGCGGCGCGGGTCCTGCGGCTGCGGCCGGGCGAGGAAGTGCGCCTGATCGACGGCGCGGGGCGCGCTTTCTCGGGCGAGCTGACGCGCGTCGCGGAAAAGGAGACGCGCTTCGTCATCCGGGAGGAAGCGCCGTCGCGCGAGCCCGGCGTGCGTCTGACTGTGTACCAGGGGCTGCCCAAGGCGGACAAGCTGGAATGGATCGTGCAGAAGCTGACGGAACTCGGTGCGGCGCGCATCGTGCCCGTGGAGACGCGCTATTGCGTGGCCAAGGGCAAGCCGGGCAAAGACGCGCGGCTTGCGCGCATCGCGCGGGAGGCGGTCAAGCAGTGCGGACGATCGGCCTGCCCGGAGATCGCCGCGCCCATGCGCTTTTCCGACGCCCTCGCGGACATGCGCGCGCGCGAATTGATGCTCATGCCCTGGGAGGCCGCGCGCGGGCGCACGCTCGCGCGGGCTCTCGAGGAACGGCCCCAGGCGCGCGATATCGGCCTGTTCATCGGCCCGGAGGGCGGGATCGCTCCCGAGGAAGCCGCCGCAGCGGAGGAGGCCGGCGCCATCGCCGTGACCCTCGGCGAGCGGATCCTCCGCACCGAGACCGCCGCCATCGCCTCCGCCGCGGTGGTGCTCATGACGAGAGGATAGCGGGGAAACGCCAGGAGGCGGAGCCTCCTGGACCCCTGCCAGGGGAGAATGATTTCCCCCCGGCCCCCTCAATTGGGGAAAACTTCATAAACGAGAGGCTCCGGTATCCTGATCAAAAGGGTATCGGAGCTCGCTGTATTATCGAAAGAATTGTTTTGCTCGTTCAAGTTGCCTCCCCCCAATAAGAGGGTATTAAGGGCCTTTGGTCCTTAAGCATGGGCC
>CACZOT010000229.1 GCA_902782795.1 uncultured Eubacteriales bacterium
CCGATCTCCTTCAGGTACATGCGCACCGGGTCGTCGATGGCCATGCCCTCGGGCATGGAGATATCGTAGGCCTCGTCCTGCGAGGGATCCTCGGCGGGGGAGCCTTCGTCGGTCTTGAGGTCCGTCTCGACTTTGACGCCCTCCGCGGCCAGCGCATCCAGGACCTGGTCGATCTGCTCGGGCTGCAGGTCCATATCGCCGATCATATCGATGATCTGCTTGTACGTCAAAGAGCCGCTCGCCTTGCCGAGAGCGACGAGCTCCTGCAGTTTCCCGGTAGTCATGTCCAGCTTTTCCTCAGCCATGTGGAATCATCCTTTCTGCACCGTCACAGACGCGCCTGCTCTTGGCCGATCTCGATCAATCGCCGCTGCAGAGCGGGCTTGTCCTCTTCGGAGGCGTTCGTAAGTTGCTCGAGAACCTTCTCGTATAATTCGTCCAGTTTCATTTTCTGCAAAGCGCGCAGGGTATCCTGCGCGAACTGCAGGGCCTTGTCCGGCTCCTCGGGGAGCATGGGGGCGTTGAGGGCGCGCATGGCCTTGTCCAGCCGCTCGCCCTCGAGGGAGAGCCGGTCCGGCACGGCGGCGGGCGCGACCCCGGCGATGAGCAGCCGGGCGATGTCCCGCGAAAGCCCCTCGGTGAAATCCTCCTCGCGCACCGTCCCCTTGGGGATGGCGCCTCGGCCCAGCAGCGTCAGGAGGATATTCTCCAGTTTGGCGCGCTCGCTGGGCTTTTCGGCGCGGGCGCCCCGGCGCGCAGGGCGCGGAGCGGGCGCGGCGGTCTGGGCGGCGGCGACCACGCCGATCTGCTCCAGGAGGACGGACCGCTCAAAGCCCGTGTCGATCATCAGCTGCTTCAGGTAGCCTTCCCGCTCCACGGGGTTCTCCACCTGGCGCAAAATGGCGCAGGCGCGGATGGCGTACTGCTCGCGCGATTCGGTCTGGGACATGTCCAGACCGTCCTTGGCGCGCTCCAGGCGGTACTGCGCGGCGCGCTTGGGGCGTAGGGCCTCGAAGCCCTCGAGGCCGCGGGCCTTGATGAAATCATCCGGGTCCATGCCGTCCGGATAATCGAGGACCCGCGCCGGCACGCCCAGCGGCCCGAAGATATCCAGCGCGCGCAGGGCGGCCTTCTGGCCCGCGCCGTCGCCGTCGTAGGAGACCCAGACCTCCGGGGCCATGCGCTTCATGAGGCGCGCCTGCTCCTCGGTCAGAGCCGTGCCCAGCGTGGCGACCACGCCCTCGACCCCCGCGCAGCGCAGGGAGATCACGTCCATATAGCCCTCGGCGAGGATGACGCGCTTGAGGCCGCGCTCCTTGCGCACGAAGTTCATGGCGTAGAGATTGCGGCGCTTGTTGAACACGGGCGTATCGCCGGTGTTTAAGTATTTCGGCTCGCCGGAGCCCATGATGCGCCCGCCGAAGCCCAGCACGTTCCCTTGCCCGTCGATGATGGGGAACATGGCCCTGGCCCGGAACATATCGCCCTTGCGGCCCTCGCGGTTGACGACGAGCCCGGCGCGCAGGAGGAGCTCCTCGGAAAAGCCCTTTTCGTCGCGCAGGTAGCGGAGCAGGGAATCCCGCCCCTGGGCGGTGGAGCCCAGGCCGAAATGGCGGATCTGCCTGTCGCTCAGGCCGCGCCCGTGCAGGTAGGAGAGGGCCTCGGCCCCCTCCGGCTGCCAGATGGTTCGGTGATAGAACAGCGCCGCCTCGCGGTTGGCCGCGAAGATCTGCTCCTTCTCCTCTCGGGAGACGCCCGGGCGCGAGCCGCGGCCGTCGTCCTGGGGTAGGGGCATATTCACGCGCTCGGCCAGCTCCTTGACGGCGTCGGCGAACTCCATGCGGTCCATCTCCATGAGGAAGGTGATGGCGTTGCCGCCCTTGTGGCAACCGAAGCAGTAGTACATCTGCGCGGTGGAGTCCACGCTGAAGGAGGGCGTCTTCTCGGTATGGAAGGGGCAACAGCCCCAGAAGCGGCGGCCCTTCTGCTTGAGCGGCACGTACCCGCCGACCAGTTCCACCAGGTCTACGCGCGCGCGCAGCTCGTCGAGCCATGCGTCGGAAAACCGCATACCGTGCCGCCTCCCTGCCTTTCCCGCGCCGCTGGGGCGCTTTTGCGCCGCCGACGTTACCGCGGCGGCTCGTGTGCCTGTAATTCGACAGGCACCGCCGGAATTCCTCTTTATGACGGATGTTATTTTCCAGCAAATTTTCCACGCCGACTCATATCCCAATCAGTATGCCGCCGGATGGGAAAATCATGCGCGCGGCCGGACCGCCCAAGCACGAAAAAAAGCGGCTCCCGCAGGGGAGCCGCCGCCGGAAGGCGCGTTCACAGGAGGATACACACCATGCCGCCTGTGTTCTCGTTGATGATCTTCTCCAGGGCCTCGCGCACCTTCTCCCGCGCGTCCTCCGGAAGGCGCGCCAGCTTCCCGGAGAGACCCTCGCGCACGAGCTCGGAGAGGGGCTTGCCGAAGATGTCCGTCTGCCAGAGCCGTGCGGGATCCGCCTCGAACTCCCTGAGGAGGGATTCGGCCAATTCCTGGCTCTGCTGTTCGGAGCCCACCACGGGGCTGACCTCCGTCTGGATATCGGCGCGGATGAGATGGAGCGAAGGCGCGGTGGCCTTCAGCTTGACCCCGAAACGCCCGCCCTGGCGGACGATGGCGGGCTCGGCCAGCTTCATTTCCTCCATTGTCGGGGCGATGAGCCCCCATCCCGTGGCCCGAGCCGAGGCCAGGGCGTCGGCGATGCGGTCGTATTCGCGCTTGGCGAAGGCCAGCTCGGTCATGAGCGCGAAGAGGTTCTCCTCGCCCTTGATCTCCTGCCCGCAGGATTGGCCGAGCATCTCGTAGAATAGGCCGTCCTCGAGGCGGGCTTCGCATTCGATCTCGCCGGTGTTGAGCCGCGACGAGAGGACGCGCGCCTCGGCGACGCCCTCCATGGCGGCCAGGGCCTCGCGCAGGATCGGCGCGTCCTTCATGCGGCGCATCCCCGCGACCGCCTCCCGGATGCCCCCGCGGACGCGCTCCCAGAGCGGATGCCCATCCGGCAGAGCGCCCAGCCACGAGGGCAGGCGCACGCGCGCCTCCCGGATGGGGAATTCGCCCAGCACGCCGGAGAACACGGCCAGGAGGTCCTCCCGCG
>CACZOT010000230.1 GCA_902782795.1 uncultured Eubacteriales bacterium
AATCCCCCAATATGGGATTCTTAAGGGCCTTTGGCCCTTAAGCAGGAGTGCAGAGGGCGGCGCCCTCTGCCAGGGTCCTTGGGCGGAGCCCTGGCGTACCCCGCGTCCCGCAGCTTGCGGGAATGTTATACCTGCGTAAGCATCCCTCGCCGAGCCTTGCGCGGCATGGCTCCGGGGTGATACAATAGAAGGTGGATGGTTCTGAAAAACTCTGGACCGCAAAGGATGGTATCGATTATTCATGGAAACAGCGAACCGGGAATTTGAACGCTGGCTGGCCTCCGACGAGGTCACCGAAGCTGAAAAGGAAGAGATGCGCGCGCTGAGCGCGGAAGAGATCGAGGACGCGTTCGGCAAGGACATCGCCTTCGGTACGGCGGGTCTGCGCGGCGTCATGGCCATGGGCACGAACCGCATGAACCGCTTCACCGTGCGCCGCGCGGCCGCGGGCGTCGCGGGCTGGGTGAAGGGCACCGGGGCGGAGAAGCCGAAGGTGGTCATCGCCTACGACAGCCGCCATCACTCCGCCGAATTCGCTCTGGAGACCGCGCTTGTGATCGCCGCGTGCGGCGTCGAGGCCGATCTCTTTGACGATCTCCGGCCCACGCCGGAGCTCTCCTACGCCGTGCGCCGCCTGCACGCCGACGCGGGTGTGGTCATCACGGCCAGCCACAATCCCTCCGCCTACAACGGCTTCAAGGCCTATGGCCCGGACGGCGGCCAGATGGCCAACGAGGCGGCCGACGCCTGCCTGGCGGAGATGGAGAAGGTCGATCTTCTGAACGTCCCCGTCATGGACAGGGACGAGGCCGAGGAAAAGGGCCTGCTGGTCATGCTCGGCGAGGACGTGGACAGCCATTACATCGCCCACGTGCTCTCCCAGCGCACCCAGCCGGAGATCACCAAGACCGCCAAGGAGCCCATCAAACTGGTCTACACGCCTCTGCACGGCGCGGGCGCGGTGCCGGTGCAGCGCGCGCTGGCCGAGGCCGGGCACAGCATGGTCTTCCCCGTGGCCGAGCAGCTCTTCCCGGACGGCGCGTTCCCGACCGTGGCCTCTCCCAACCCGGAGACGCCCGCGGCCCTGGAACTGGGCCGCCGCCTCGCCGACAGCGTGGGCGCGGACACCGTCATCGGCACCGATCCGGACAGCGACCGCGCCGCCATCTGCATCCGCGACAAGGCGGGCTGGCGTCAGCTCACCGGCAACCAGATCGGCTGCCTGCTGCTGGAATACCTCCTGCGCACCGGGCACTACGGCCCCGGCGCGTACGCCGTGACCACCATCGTCTCCACGCGCATGGCGGGCGAGATCTGCAGGGCGTACAAGGCCGAGCTCAACCTCGTGCTCACCGGCTTCAAGTACATCGCCGAGACCATCGAAAACAAGGCCAAGGAGGGCATCGACGCCTTCGTCCTCGGATTCGAGGAGAGCTGCGGCTACCTCACCGGCGGCTATATCCGCGATAAGGACGCCGTCATCGCCTCCCTGCTCATCGCCGATATGGCCCTGTACTATAAGGAAAAGGGCATGACCCTCTGCGACGCGATCGACAAGATGTACGAGCGGTACGGCTACTTCCTCGAAAAACAGATCAGCTTCGAGGAGAAGGGCGTCGGCGCGATGGAGCGCATCACCGCCGTGACCGATATGCTCCGCGAGAAGGGCGCGGCCGCTTTGGAAGCGTTCGGCTCCGCGCGCATGGAGGACCTGATGAAGGACCGCAGCCGCGGTCTGCCCAAGAGCAACGTGTTGCTGTATTCCTTTGAGAACGGCTGGGCCGCGGTGCGCCCCTCCGGCACCGAACCGAAGCTGAAGGTGTATGTGGGCGTGCGGGGCAAGGATAAGGCCGACGCCGAGGCGCTCCTCGCCAAACTCGAGGAGACCGCGCGCAACGCGATCGCCGGGAAATAACACCGTGGTTCCGCCGGCAGGGGGCTCTGCCCCCTGCGGCCCCGTGAAATGGATGGAATCTCCTGAGAATCCGAGACGGAGTAACAGTTTGCGAACAGGATGATTCCTGTTGCGAGAGGGTGGTTTCCGCAACGGGGCTTGGGCTCTGCGTGGCCTGCGGGCCGCCGCCTGGGGGCGCGACCGCTCGGGACGGCCCTGCGGGCCACCCCTCGCGACCGCGCCCCCAAAGCGAGGGGGC
>CACZOT010000231.1 GCA_902782795.1 uncultured Eubacteriales bacterium
ACAGGGCGATCGGCGCGACGTCCTCCGGCTCGAGCGGCAGGCGCTGGGCGAAGCGGCGGAGGGTGTGCTCCGCGGCGAGGGCGATGTCCGCTTCCGGGCAAGCGCGCATGTCCTCCCAGAAGGCGCGGTAGAGCCGCGCGGGGGAGAGGTCCGGAAGATCGGCGATGGTTTTTTTCACGAACGGCCTGACCTGGGTGGCGGTCTCCTTCATGCGCGCGTCGCGGCTGCGATAGAGCTTGTCCAGACGCGCGCGCAGAGTCTCGCCTGTGTCGCCGGAGGCGCGGATGGCCTCCGCGCGCCGGTCGCACTCGGCCTGGAGCCAGGCGTTGATGCGCTTGGACGCCGACGAGGCCGCGTGCAGAAGCTGCTTTTGGAATTCCTGTACGCGCCGCGCCATGGGGAAGGGCTTTTCGTCCACGAGGAGGAAGCGCTCCATCTCCTCGTGTGTAAAGAGGCGCGCCGGCCCGAAGGAGATGCCCTCCTCCGGCGAGAAGCGCTTCTCGAACCCGTCCAGCCATTGATCGATCTTCTCCGCCAGGCGCAAAGAGCCCTTGGCCCGGGCGACGCGCGCGCGCCGGTCGAGGTCCGCGGCGGGCAGGGCGAGGATCTCCTCCAGACGGTCGCGCAGATCGACCTTGGGCAGAGCTTCGCCGAGCCAATCGGCCATGAACAGGGGGAAGGTGGATTGACGCACGAGCTCCACGCCCAGATCCGGCAGGACGCCGGAGATGAAGTTCAGAAAGAGCGGGCTGGGCGCGAGGATGAGCATATCGCGCGCGTCCAGGCGGTCGCGAAAGGCGTAGAGCAGGTAAGCGATTCGGTGCAGGGCGATGGTGGTCTTGCCGGAGCCCGCGGCCCCCTGTACCACCAGGTTGCGCGAAAGCGGATGGCGGATGACGAAGTTCTGCTCCGCCTGGATGGTGGTGACGATCTCCCGCAGCCGGTCGCCCGTCATGGCCCCGAGGACGCTTTGCAGATAGGCGTCCTGGCTGACGACGTCGGTATCGAAGATCGTCTCCAGAACGCCGTTCTCGATGCCCAGCTGCCGCTTGAGGGTCAGCTCGCCCTCGACGACGCCGTCCGGGGCCTCGTAGCGCATAGGGCCGATCTGCCCGGAATAATAGAGATTGGCCACGGGCGCGCGCCAGTCCACGACTTCCACATCCAGCGTGCCGGAATGGGTCACGCCGTATTTGCCGATGTAGTAGACGCGCTTCTCGCCGCCGGATTCCGTGAAATCCACGCGTGTGAAATAGGGCTTCTTCGCGGCCAGCTCCATGCTGCGCAGGGTGTTCAAGGCCCGGCTGTAGAGGAGCTCGCGAATGGGAAGGGCGTCCGGATCGTACATGCGGGCGGTGGCGAGCTCGCCCTCCGCCTCCGCCTTTTCTCGGCGGGCGACCTCGCTCTCTCCGGCGATGACCTCCAGCGTGCGGGCGAGATGGTCCCGCTCCTCGGCGGCGGCGCTGTGACGCAGTTCCATGGCAAAAGACCTCCTTTCCGGCAAAGAGAGCAAACGCGGGGGTATCAGTGTACCAACCCCGCGCCGCGGAAGCAATAGGCGGAATTGTTAAATTTTGCAAAAGGAGTTTGGGCATGCGCCGCCTTCCTGACGGGCACGCTATCGGAGAAACGGAGGCGGGCGAATGGCGGGATTGGCGGCGGCCCTTTGGACGATCCTCACGCTGTGGGAGGCGCGCGCGGCTGTCTGGCTCCTTCTCGAATACGACGCGGACGCCGGCACGCGGCTGCGGCTGCGCGTGGGTCTGGCGGATATGAAGCCCATATGGGAACGGCCGCTGTACGGCCCGGGCGTGCCCCTCAGGCCGGAACAGGAGAAAAAATCTCCCGGCAAAGCCGCCTGGCGGGCTGTGCGCGCCCTGGCAGGGCGACGCGAGACCTCGGCCAGCGTGCGCGCCCGCGTCTGCACGGGAGACGCCGCGTCCACGGCCATCGTCTGCGGGGCGATCGAGAGCCTGAACGCCCTCGCCGCGCGGGAAGGCATCCGCCTGAGCGCCGCGCCGGAGTACGGAAGCGGCAAGACCCGCATCGTCGCGGAGGCGCGGCTGCGCGCCAAGGCCGGGCATATCGCCCTCGCCTTCGGGCAGTATCTCCTCGCCGCGCGTGGAGAAGAACAAAATCCATAATAGAGGAACAATTTCCCCTGCGGCGGAAAAGACCGCAGCGGGAGCAGGAGGGAACGGCATGAATCCGAGGCCTATCGAAAGCATCATGAGCGCGGCTATGGAGAACATCCGCGAAATGATCGACGTCTCCACCCTGGTGGGTGAACCCATAGCGGGTCCGGAAGGAGAGACGGTGATCCCCGTCTCGCGCGTGTCCTTCGGCTTCGCTTCAGGCGGCAGCGAGTTGCCCGCTCCGGAGCGGCCCGGCGAGCCGTTCGCGGGCGGAGCGGGAGCGGGAGTATCCCTCAAGCCCGTAGCGTTCCTCGTCATGGATCAGGCGGGCGTGCGCGTCCTGCCGGCCCTCTTCGAGACGCCGGCGGACCGCCTCATCGAGCTCGTGCCCCAGGCCGTGGCCGAGCTGCGCCGCTATCTTGCCGCCAAGGCGGAGGGCCAGGCCGGAACGGGGGAGGAACGGGCATGAAGGCGCTGGCGTGGTTCCTGGCGCTGATCGCGCTGCTGGCGCCCGCGCGGGCCGTGGCGGGGGAGGATATCTATGAGGAAGCCGCCCCCGCCGCCGCGCTGGAAACGGACCTCGGCGCGAAGGCCTACTGCCTCATCGAGCGCACGACCGGCCGCGTCCTCTTCGCGCGCAACGAGAACGAGCGCCTGCCCATGGCCTCCACCACCAAGGTGATGACGGCCCTGCTCGCCGTTGAGAACTGCGCCATGGACGAGATCGTCACCGCCGGGCCGAACGCCGCGGGCGTGCCGGGCACGTCGATCTATCTTTCCGAGGGGGAGAGCCTCTCCATGCGGCAGATGCTCCTGGGGCTCATGCTGCGCTCCGGCAACGACGCCGCGGTGGCCATCGCCGAGCATATCGATGGCAGCGCCGAGGCCTTCGCCGAGCGCATGAACGGGCGGGCCCGGGAACTCGGCGCGGACGCGGTTTTCGTCACGCCCAACGGCCTGGACGCCCCGGGCCACGGCGCGAGCGCCCTGGCCATGGCGCGTATTGCCGCGGCCGGGCTGGAAATCCCCGGGTTTAGGGAGATCGTCGGCACGAAAAGCGCCGTCATCCCCTGGGCGGGCAGCGAGTGGGACCGCGCCCTCGCCAACAAAAACCGCCTGCTGCGCGAGTATCCCGGCGCGACGGGCGTGAAGACGGGCTATACCTCCAAGGCCGGGCGTTGCCTGGTCTTTTCCGCGGAGAGGGACGGCATGGAGCTGGTCGGGGCGGTGCTGAACTGCTACACCTGGTTCGATTCCGCCGAAAAACTGTTGGACGCGGGCTTCGCGCGCTACTCCATGGCCGGGGCCCTCGTCGCGGGAGAGGAGGCCGCGCGCGTGCCCGTTCTGGGCGGGCGGGAGAAGGAGGCGGCGCTGATCGCAAAGCGGGACCTGGCCGCACCGGTCGCCGAAGGCGAGAGCTGGCGCGTGGAGCTGGACCTTCCCGAGAGGCTGGAAGCGCCCATCGCTTCGGGGCAGGAGATCGGCACGGCCAGGCTCATGCTGGCGGATGGGACCATCCTCGCCGAGGCGCCTCTGGCCGCCGCGCGAACGATCGAACGCAACGATCTGCCTGCCGCCCTGGGGCGCGTCGTGCGGCTTTGGGAGCTCATGCTCCTGCGGGGCCGGATCCCCGCGCCGCACGGTCTGGAAACTTAATGTTCCCGCCCGTTGACAAGGAGCCCTCCCGAACGGTATAATACAGGATAGCCGCTCGGGATGGGCTTATAAACGCGCGCCTGCCGCGCTGCCTCTGCCCGGCGAGTGAAATGCAGGAGGTGCAGCAATGTTCGCTGTATTCGCAACCGGTGGAAAGCAGTATCGCGTTGAGCAGGGAGACGTCATCTTCGTCGAAAAGCTCGAGGGCGAAGTCGGCGCGGAGTGCAAGTTTGACGCTCTGCTCGTGAAGAAGGACGACGGCACTGTGGCTGTGGGCGCGCCCACTGTCGAAGGCGCCAGCGTCACCGCCAAGATCGCCGGCCAGGTCAAGGGCCGCAAGATCGTGGTGTACAAGTACAAGGCCAAGAAGAACGAGCGCAAGAAGCAGGGCCATCGTCAGCCCTACACCAAGCTGGAGATCACCGCGATCAACGGCTGAGTTCCATGACCAGCGTAACCTTTTTCCGGCAGGAGGGCAGGCTCGTCGGGTTCCGCGCCAGCGGGCACACGGGCTATGCCGAAGCGGGAGAGGATATCGTCTGCGCGGCGGTTTCCGCCCTGTGTCAGACGGCTGTCCTCGGGGTCCAGCGCGTGATCGGGCTTCCCGTCGTGGAGACGGAGGACGAGTCCGCGCCCCTTCTGGAGCTTCTCCTGGAGGAACGGTTTGACCAGGCCCTCGAGCGCGACGCGGATCTCCTTCTGCGCACGCTGGAAGAAGGCGTCACCGACATTTCGAAACAGCACCCGGCGTTCGTCCGGGTCATTCACAGGGAACGGAGGCAGAAACCATGATGAATCTTCAGCTCTTTGCGCATAAAAAAGGAATGGGCTCCTCGCGCAACGGCCGCGACAGCCACTCTCAGCGCCTCGGCGTCAAGCGCGGCGACGGTCAGTTCGTCCTCGCGGGCAACATCCTCGTGCGCCAGCGCGGCACCGTCATCCATCCCGGCACCAACGTCGGCATCGGCGATGACGATACCCTGTTCGCCAAGATGGACGGCATCGTCCGCTTCGAGCGCGTCGGCAAGACCCGCAAGCAGGTGAGCATCTACCCCAAGGAGCAGGAAGGCGCCGAATAACCGGCTTTGTCCACATCCACGGCAGGTTCCCTTACGGAGCCTGCCTTTTCCATACAAAGGAGAAGCGTATGTTCGTCGCGAGGGAGGCTCTGGACGCGAAAACGACCCTGATCGACAGTGCCCAGACGTTCCATTGGCAGGAGCGGGGCGGGGAATACCGCGCCCTCGTGGGCGGCAGGCTCCTGCGCGTCCGGAAAGCCGCCGGCGGGTGGGAGATCACGTCCGTGCGGGCGACCGGCCTGGAACCGGGGGACGAAGCCTTCCTGCGGGGCTATTTCGATCTGGACCGCGATTACGCCGCCATCGCGGCGCGCCTGGGAGCTTATCCACGCGCGGCGGAAGCGATGCGGCTCCTGCCCGGGCTTCGCGTGCTGCGCCAGAGCCCATGGGAGGCGCTCCTGATGTTCCTCTGCTCGCAGAACAACCACGCAGCGCGCATCCGCGCCATGGTCCAGCGCCTGTGTGAGGATTGGGGTCCGAGCGTTTGGTGTGAAGGCGAGCGGGTCTGGGGGCTGCCCGGGCCGGAAACTCTCGCCGCCGTTCCGGAGGAGGAATTGCAGCGCAGGAAGTTTGGCTACCGCGCGCGGTATATCGTGCGCTCGGCGCGGGCGGTCGCGGAGGGGTTTCCCCTGGAGGACGCCGCGCGCCTGCCCTACGGCGAGGCCAAGGCTCTGCTCACCGCGCTGCCGGGCGTGGGCGGCAAGGTCGCGGATTGCGTGCTGCTCTTCGGCTGCGGTCACACGGAGGCTTTCCCGGTGGACGTGTGGGTGGAGCGGCTTATGGAAAAATGGTTTGATATAAAAGATAAAACGCGCGGGGAGACTTCCCGGCGGGCCATGGAGATGTTCGGCCCGGAGGCGGGCATCGTGCAGCAGTATCTGTTCCACTGCGCGCGCACGGGCCTGATCGGCGTATAAAAGAAGGAAATCAAAATGCTCGGCGTATGGGTGAATTCTCTGGCGGTCGTGGTCGGCGCGATCGTGGGCACGGCGGCGGGCGGGCACATCCCGGAGCGCTTCCGCCGCACGATCATGCAGGGCCTGGGTCTTGCGGTGATGCTGATCGGCGTCACCGGCGCGATCCAGGCGCAGAACATTCTGGTGGTGATCGTTTCGCTGGTCCTCGGCGCGATCATCGGCGAGTTGATCGGCGTGGAAGAGGGCATGGAGCGATTTGGAGCCTGGGCGCAGAGGAAGGTAGCCAAGCCCGGCGACAGCTCCTTCGGCCAGGGGTTTGTGAGCGCGACGCTGCTCTTCTGCGTGGGATCGATGGCGGTGGTAGGCTCCATGAACGCGGGGCTGCGCGGCGACAGCAGCGTGCTGCTGGCAAAATCCGCGCTGGACGGCGTGAGCGCGCTCCTCTTTTCCTCGACTCTGGGCATGGGCGTGGCGCTGTCGGCCCTGCCGCTGCTGCTCTATCAGGGCGGCATCGCCCTGTTGGCGGGCGTGATCGGCCCGGCGCTTTCGGAGGCCGTCATCGCGGAAATGAGCGCCACGGGGAGCCTGCTCATCCTGGCCCTGGGCCTGAATATGCTCGGCTGCACGAAGGAGCCCATCAAGGTGGGCAACCTCCTGCCGGCCATGTTCATGCCCATCGCCCTTCTGCCCCTGGCGGCTTGGATCAGCGGGATGCTGGGCTGAGGGAGGAACGATGGAAGACAGAAAGGCGTTCTTTGCGCGCGTGTATGAACTGGTCGCGCAGATCCCGCGCGGGAAGGTGATCTCCTACGGCCAGATCGCCCGGCTGCTGGGCGCTCCGCGGGCCGCGCGGGCCGTGGGCTGGGCGATGCGCGTTTGCCCGGAGGGCCTGCCCTGGCAGCGGGTCGTGAAGGCGGACGGCTCCATCGCCGCGGGCGGCTGGGGAGAGATGCGCCGCGCTTTGCTCGAGGAAGAGGGAGTGCCTTTCACCGCGGACGGGCGCGTGGAAATGGAGAAATGCCGCTGGCTGTGAAAAGGGGGAAGGAGCAGTTGACCAACATCTTGTTGGAATATTACGATATCGGCGCGGAGTGGCTCCGCCCGGCGCTGGGAAAGCATTTGCGCGCGGGGCAGAAGGCAGTCGTAATCGCCTTTTCCTTCCGGGACAGCCAGGTGCGCACACACGAGGAGTTCCTCGCGCTGTATGGCCAGGGCGGCAAGTATCACGAGGGCATCTCGGACGGCCTGACGAGCTACGGAATCCGGCGGGAGGATATCGCCTTTGTAGATTATTTCGCCGATACGCCCGAGACCGCCGCGGAGAAGCTCGTCGGGGCGGATATCGTCTACCTGCCGGGGGGCTTGCCGGACCGCATGCTGGACCGCATCCGCGAATTCGGCCTGGAGGAGCGCATTCGCCGCTTCCCTGGCATCCTCATCGGGTACAGCGCCGGGGCCATGGTCCAGCTGGGCGAGTACCACATCTCGCCCGACGAGGACTACCCCGAGTTCGTCTATCGAGAGGGGCTGGGCGTCCTGGACGGGTTCTACTTCGAGCCGCACTACGAGGGCAATCCGGAGCAGGACGAGGCCATCCGGCGCGTCCTGCGCGAGCGCGGCAGGCCCCTGTACGCCACGGCTTTCGCCAGCGGCGCGATCATCATAGAGGACGGAAAAATGGAAACGGTGGGGGACGTGCGCGTCTTCCGGCCGTGATCAGACAGGGAAAGAGCAAACCGGGCGGCCGATGTGGCCGCCCGGCT
>CACZOT010000232.1 GCA_902782795.1 uncultured Eubacteriales bacterium
CGCGATCTCGCGCTCCAGCCTGAGCAGATGGACCTTGCCGCGGTTTTCCGGCCGCAGGCCGATGTCGGCCCGCGCCGTCCGCACCGTGACGGTTTCCGCGACCCGGAGCGCCGCCGCCGGGGAGGTATCGCGCGAGCTGCTACCGATCAGCACGGCATACACGCCGGGCTCCAGGATGTAGCTTCCCGCCTCCTCGTCGAAGGAGGCCAGGTCCTTCACGGCGAAGGACAGCTCGACGGTCTCGGCCTCGCCGGGAGCGAGGACCTTCGTCTTGGCGATGGCCCGCAGCTCCTGATAGGGCTTTTCCAGTTTGCCGAAGGGCGCGTGCACGTAGAGCTGGAGGACCTCCTGGCCGCTGTAGCGCCCGGAAGCATTGCGCACCTCCGCCTGGGCCGTGAAGCGCCCGCCTTCGCAGAACGTCCCCGTCACCTCCCAGCGGAATTCCGCGTAGGACAGGCCAAACCCGAAGGGGTACTGCACGGGCTTTTCAAAGCTGTCGAAATAGCGGTAACCCACATAGACGTCTTCTTCGTAGACCGTGACCGGGCTGAAGGCGAAGCCCCTGCTGCCGTTCGCCTCGGCGCTGAGGCCGTAATCCGCGTAGCAGAGCGGCCCTTTGGGGTCGTCCTTGCTGCAGGTGAAGTGCTTCGCCGAAGGCCAAGCCTCGTAGCTCGGGGCGACGGTCTGCGCCAGCTTGCCGCTCGGCGCGGCCCTGCCCGTCAGGAGGTCGGCAAGCGCGCCGGCCGCCTGTTCGCCGGTCGTGCCCATCAGAAGCAGGGCCTTGACCTGCGAGGTTTTTTCAGCCCAGGACATGTCCACCATGCCGTTGACGTTGAGCACGGCGATCACCTTGCCAAAGTGGGCGCAGCACTTTGCCAGCAGCGCCTGTTCGGAGGAGGTCAGATAATAATCGTCCTGGACCCGGCGGTCGCACTCCTCGCCGCCGCTGGCCCGGCCGAGGATCAGGATGGCCGTGTCCGTACCGGCTGCGGAGGCGGCGAATACGCTGTCGTCCGGCAGCGCCTCTTCCTCCGGCGCGCTGTATTTGCCGAAGAGCTCGTAGATGAGGCCGCTGGCGACGAGCCCGGGGAAGTCCATCTGGGCCTCGGGCTTTGCCGTTTCCAGGCGTCGGCGCGCGAGATCCGCGTAGAAGGCGTCCATGACGGGTTCGGCGGCGATCCCCGCGGCGACCAGCTCGTCGCGGATGACCAGGGCGTGGCTGGCGTCGGACGCGCCGGAACCGCCGCCGCCGATGACGGCTCCCAGCTGGGTCTGGCCGACGATGGCCGCGGTCGAACCCGGGGCCAGAGGCAGCGCTCCATCCTCGTTTTTCAGCAGCACCATGGCCTCGCGGGCGATCTGCCGCGCCAGATGGCGCCTGGCGCTTTCGCTTGTGTATCGCTTGTCCATCGGATCCCTCCTGTCTTTCGATTTGTATCTGAGCGGCGTTAAGCGGTCCGCGAAAGAACGCTCCGCCTCGTGGATCTCCCGGTTGTCAGAGGATCTCCAGGTCTACGCGGGCGGCTTCCTTTCCGTCGAGGAGGAAGGTCAGTTTCGCCCGGCCGGCCCGTTCGCCGCTGCGCACGGCCGCCATCACCCGGCCGTCGAAGGTCTCCCAAACGCGGTCGGAATAGCTGCCCTCGCAGCTGGGGTCGGCGGAGCCGAAGCCCGCCAGCACGGCGTCGCCCTCGAGCTGCACTTCGATTTTCTTCTGCTCGAAGGGGCTCGGAACGCCCTTTTCGTCCACCAGATCGGCGGTGACGAAGCACACGTCCCGCCCGCCCTGTTCCAGCCGGGTCTTGGAGGCTTCCACCCGCAGGGCCGCGGGCGCGCCAGCGGTCGCCAGGGAATCCTCGCCGCCCGCGGTGCGAACGGTGAGCGTGCCCGGCGCGTAGGGCACCTCGAAGACGGCGGTCAGACCCTCGGTTTCGCCGACCTTCTTTTTGCCCAGGGATACGCCGTTCAGGAAGAGCTCAGCCTCGGGGTCGCGGGTCAGGACGTAGACCAAGGTCTTCACGCCTTCGAAGCCGGGGAAGGTCCAGCTGTGGACGCCGTTGTGGTACTTCCAGTGGTTCTTGTCGTGGGTGTGGCCCACTTTGTCCACGCGCTTGACGAACAGATAGGGCTCCCTGCGCAGGCCGTAGGCGATCTCCCGGAGGTAGCTCACCGGGCGGCGGAAGCCGTTCAGGTTGATGTCTCCGCAGTAGGCCACGCGGTCCGGGAACCAGCCCTGGTCCTTGCGGTCGCTGTCATAATGGAAGATGCCGATGCCTGCCTCGCCCAGGTAATCGTAGCCCGTCCAGGTGAAATCGCCGATGACGTGGGGATTCTGCTCCACGATGGGCCACAGCGAGGCAATCTCGGTGGGGAAGGTCTCGCTGCCCACGACGACCCAATCGGGATGCTCGCGGTGAATGAAGGCATGCCGTGCGGTGAGGTAGTTGTAGCCCGCCACGTCGCAGGCTTCCTCGATGGGCCGGATGCGCTCGCTGAGCAACGGGCTGACGGAGAACTCGTCCATCCTCCGCCGTTCGACGTCGCTCGCCACGGCGTTTAGCTGCTCGCTGCCGCCGCCCTGGGGGCCCTTGAGCTCCTGCCCGTCGGGCTGGGGCTCTTCCTGTGGGGCGGGGAATACGCCGGGGCGATCGGCGACGGCCA
>CACZOT010000233.1 GCA_902782795.1 uncultured Eubacteriales bacterium
AGTTCGTCCGCCTGGCCCACGTTGCCGGAGACGGCGATGACCTCGCAATTGTTGTAATTCTCCTTGAGCCACGGGATGATGATGGAGGTGTCCAGACCGCCGGAGTACGCCAGGACCACTTTCTTGATTTCCGCTTTATTCATGGGATCGTCTCCTTGCCGTTGAAAGTTTATGCACGGATTATACAGCATACTTCCATTCTTAGTCAAGTAAAGATTGCAATAATATTCTTTAGAATGGCATATTTATTCATTTGCGTGTACAAAAAGGCCGGGGCCTTTCGCCCCGGCACTTGCGCCGCGGAATCAGATGCGGTGGATGATACCCGCGTCCATGTGGCCGCAATCGCGGCAGCCGGTAAAGGCCATGGCCTTCCCCAGCTCCGCGTTGGCCTTGCGGAACCACTCGGCCACGCCGTGCTCCTGGTCGTTCTTGATCGCGGTCATGAGCGGCCGCCCCACGCATACGCCTGACGCGCCCAGGCACAGCGCCTTGAAGGCGTCCATGCCCCCGCGGATCTCGCCGTCCACGAAGATCTTCGCGCGGCCGCTGGTGAAGCGGGCGATCTCTGGCAGCATGGCCAGGGCGGGCATGGCGTAATCGATGGCGCCGTTGTGGTGGGAGATGACCATGCCGCGCGCGCCGGCGGAGAGGGCGTGCTCGGCGTCGCGCATGCTCAAAACGCCCTTGACGATGAAGGGCAGCTTGGTGGCGCAGCAGAGGGAGGCGAGCTCGGCGGTGGTCAGCGGGGCCATGGGATCGCCGTTGACGACGCCGTTCGAGCCGTCGCCGCTGAAGGAGTGATCGATATCCACGCCCACAGCGAGCAGACCGCACTTTTCCGCGTGGGCGATCTTGCGCAGGATCACGTCGCGGTCGGCGTAGGGCTTGATGATCTCAATCACGCGCGCGCCGCTGGCGACCATGGCCTCGATCTGGCTTTCCTCGCACATGCCGTACCAAAGGGCGGCGTTGGCCTCCACCGCCCCGGCGGTCAGGGCCTTTTCGGCGCCCGGGAACATGAAATGATCCAGGTGCGAGAGCGCGGCGGTCATGATGGGCGAAGCGAAGCGCTCGCCCCAGAGCTCGTACGTCAGATCCGGCGAAACGGAATCCAGATAGCGGGTCTCGATGAGCAGGGAATCCAGGTATTCGCGGGTGATGCGGTTGGAGCTTCCGATGTTCTCAGGCATGCGGGGATCCTCCTTTGGCACGGTCCTGCGGTGGAAAAGCGGCGGCAAAGCAAAGGCCAGACCCGCGTCGGCCTGGCCCAGCCCTCGCAAGTGTTTCTAGCGCTTGGTGATTACGCCCAAATTGGCCGCGTGGGCCTTGAGGGCCTCGAACGTCTCCTGGCTCAGGTCGTGTTCGACCTTGCAGGCGTCCTCGCGGGCCGCGACGGGATCGACCCCGATATCGGTGAAGAACTGCGTCAGCATCTTGTGGCGCTCGTAAATGCGCGTAGCGATCTCCAGACCGCTTTCGGAAAGCGTGATGAGGCCATCCTTGTCCATGGCGATATAGCCGTTTTCGCGCAGGCGCTTGGTGGCATAACTGACGCTGGGCTTGGTGACGCCCAGCTCCATCGCCACGTCGATAGAGCGCACATAGCCATGCCGCTCCTGCAGCATGAGCATCGCCTCGAGATAATCTTCGGCAGATTTGAGTATGCGCACAGTATCACTCCCTTCTCTGACTACAGATTACCATGCGGAAGAGAAAAAATCAAGAGAGGCGGAAAAAACGCCTTATTTCCCACAAGATGTAGGCGAAAAAAAGACAAGTGGTGGCACGATTCGCGTGAAACGGAAAGAGATAATTTCATGAACTTGCCAACACGCGCAGTTAATGCATCTAAACCGATGGTGAGGGCCAATTCGCCCTCCCTCTTGTTTTCCCGGCGGGCGGATGGTATACTGCCCTCAGAGATAGCGCGAAAGGAGCGTCCCTGCCCATGAGAAACATCGTTTTCGGCACCGATTACTACCCGGAGCACTGGCCCCGCGAGCGCTGGGAGACCGACGCGCGCATGATGCGCGAGATGGGTCTGGACGTGGTGCGCATGGCGGAATTCAGCTGGGCGAAGATGGAGCCCGCCCTGGGCGAATTCCACTTCGAGTGGCTGGACGAGGCCATCGCCGTCCTCGCGAAGGAGGGGATCGTGGCTGTGCTCGGCACGCCCACCGCCGCGCCGCCCGCCTGGATCTGCGAGCGGGACCCGGAGATCGAGCCCATGGACGAGAACGGCCAGCGCCTGCATTTCGGCGGCCGCCATCACGACTGCCAGTCCAACGCCGCCTACCGCGAGCACTGCCGCCGCATCGTCACGGCCATGGCCGAACATTTCAAGGATAACCCCAACGTCGTGGGCTGGCAGATCGACAACGAGCTGGGCAATTCCCATGACGGCCTGTGCTTCTGTCCCTCCTGCGAGGCGCGCTTTCGCGAATGGCTGCGGGCCAGATACGGCGATATCGATTCTCTGAACCGCGCCTGGGGCACCGCCTTCTGGAGCCAGCAGTACGCCTCCTTTGAGCAGATCCACGCTCCGCGGCGCACCGTCACCGGGCGCAATCCCTCCCAGGCCCTCGATTGGAAGCGCTTCACCAGCGACCTCGTGTGCGATTTCTCCGCCTTCCAGGTGGAGATCCTCCGTCGCGTCACGCCGGACAAGTTCATCACCCACAACATGATGGGCTTCGCCGAGAAGGTCGATTACCGCAAACTCTCTGAGCAGTACGATTTCGCCTCGCACGACCAGTATCCCGGCGGGTTCTTCCGGCCCGGCGAGCCCGATCCCGCCATGGGCGGCGCGGCGCTGGATTACATCCGTTCCCTCAAAAAGGCGCCCTTCTGGCTCATGGAGCAGCAATCCGCCATCACGGGCTGGCAGGTGCTCGGGCGCACGCCCAGGCCGGGCCAGCTGGGCCTGTGGGCGGCGCAGACCGTGGCGCACGGCGCGGACACCATCGTCTTCTTCCGCTGGCGCTCCTGCGCCATGGGTACGGAGCAGTACTGGCATGGCATCCTCCCCCACAACGGCGTGCCCGGCCGCTATCACGCGGAGCTGAGCGCGTTCATCCGGCGCTTCAAGCCTCTCATGGAAAAGACGCGCGGATCCATGCCCCGTCCCGAGACGGCCCTCCTCTTCTCCTACGACGAGGCCTGGGCCATGGGCATCCAGCCCCATCATCCGGACCTGCGCTACACCGGCCATCTCCTCACCTATTACCGCGCCCTGCAGAAGGCGCACGTGCCGGTGGATTTCGTCTCGGCGGAGGAGGACTACGCCGGCTACAGGCTCCTCGTCGCGCCGCTGATGTACCTGATGACGCCGGATCTGGCCGCGCGCCTGCGCTCCTTCGCAGAGCAGGGCGGCACGCTCGTCATCGATATGCGCTTCGGCGTCAAGGACGGCTCCAATCTCGCCCACACGGACGTTCCCCTGCCCGGGCTCGCCGCCGAGATGTGCGGCATGGAGATCACGGAATTCGACTGCCTGCGCTACGGGCCCGTCGCCGTCTCCTGGGGCAGCGAAACGTATGAGGGACGCCTCTGGGCCGACCTGATCGAGCTCAAGGGCGCGGAAGCACTGGCGTCCTACGCCTCCGAGTTCTACGCCGGAACGCCCTGCGTCACGCGAAACCGCTGCGGCAAGGGCTGGGTCTACTACGTCGGAACCGAGATGGACGAGCCTTTCGCCGACCGGCTCATCGCCGAAGCCGCGGCCTCCGCTGGCGTCGCCCCGCTTCCCTTCCGCATGGAGGGCCTGGAGTGCACTCTGCGCCAAGGCGACCAGGGCGAATTCCTCTTCCTCCTCAACCACACGGACGAGGCGGTCTCCCTGCCCGCCGAAGAGGGCTGGCGGAGCGCTCTGCCGGACCAAGGCGACGTCATCCCGCCCTACGGCGCGTTCGTCTATACCCGCGCATGATCTGCCTCCAGCGCCGCTCCCCCCCAATCCGGGGCGGGCGGCGCTTTTTCTTTTGACAAACAGGCCCCGGGCCGGTATACTTGTGAAAGACAAGCGAATAGCGTGCGTTTATGCGCCCAAAGCGCCGGGCCCGCGAGGGCCCGAGGGAATCGCGGATGCAAATTCCGAGCTATCCCAGTAACCGTGAAGCGGACGAACGGGCAATGATGTCACTGTCGCAAGATGGGAAGGCGCCCCAGTAGGATGAGGCCAAGCCGGGAGACCTGTTTACGCACGAAATCTCTGGGATTGGGTGAAAAGCGCGTGCCTGCGCACGCGTCTATTTTGGGCTGTTCCTCAATCTTGGAGGAGCAGCCTTTTGCGCGCCCGGCGCAGGTGAGCCCGGGCACAGAGCGCGTCTGCTCCTGCCCTGTTCGCTGTCAATACGGAAAGGAGCGGAATATCCCTATGATCCGCAAAATCGTTTCCCTGGTCCTTTGCCTGATGCTCTGCCTGGGCGTGTTCGCCGCGCAGGCGGACGGCGCCGCCACCGTCACCGATATGGCGGGCCGCGAAGTCGCCCTGCCGGAGAAGGTCGAGCGCGTCATCGCCCTCATGCCCGCCGATTGCGAGATCCTCTACGCTCTGGGCGCGGGCGATCTGCTCGTGGGCCGCGGCGAGTGGTGCGACTATCCGGCCGAGGTGCTGGAGGTCGAGTCCGTCGAATCCGGCTACGCCCTGAACGTGGAGCAGCTCATCGCCCTGGAGCCCGACGTGGTCTTCATGACCAAGATGGGCCAGACCGAGGAGCAGCTCCAGCAGATCGAGAACGCCGGCATCACCGTCGTCATGACCGACGGCCAGGACCTCGCCGGTACCTATGAAGAGATCGCCCTGGTCGGCGCGGTGGTCGGCAAGACCGCCGAGGCCGAGCAGATCGTTTCCGACATGCAGGCCGCTTTCGCATCTCTCGCCGAGAACGCCGCCGACCTCGAGGGCAAGACCGTCTACTTCGAGACCTCTCCCCTGGTCTGGGGCCTGTATTCCGCCGGCCCCGGCACCTTCATGGATGAGATCGCGACCATGATCGGCCTGACCAACATCTTCGGGGATGTCGAGTACGCCTGGCCGACCGTCTCCGAGGAGCAGGTCATCGAGCGCAATCCGGACTTCATCGTCACCATTACCATGTTCGATTCCCTCGGCGAAGATCCCGTCGCCGAGATCATGAACCGCGAGGGCTGGCAGGACGTCACCGCCGTGAAGAACGGCGCCATCCTCAACCTCGTGGGCAACGAGCTGAGCCGTCCCGCGCCGCGCCTGGTCGAAGGCGCGCAGGCGCTCTACGATTTCGCGACCGGCGCCGAGGCGGACCGGGCCGCGTAACCGAACCACAAATGCCGGGAGGGCGCAGGACCTCCCGGCGTTTCTGCGTAAAGAGGGGTTTGCATGAAGAAGACGCGCGAGGGCTTCCGCCCCGTGGAGATGCTCCTGTTCGCCGCGGCTACGGCCGCGGTGATGCTCCTGTGCGTATGCGCGGGAAGCGTGAATCTACCCTTGCGGGACACGGCGGCCGTGCTGCGCGCCGCCCTGTTCCACGAGGCCATGCCGGAGGGCGTCTCCTCCTCCATCATATTGAACGTGCGCCTGCCGCGCGTGTGCTGCGTGGCGCTGACGGGCGCTTCGCTCGCGCTGTGCGGCGCGGCCATGCAGGGGCTGCTGCGAAACCCCCTGGCCGACGGCTCCACGCTGGGCGTGGCCAGCGGGGCATCGCTGGGCGCGGTGATCGCCATCGCCTTCGGTGTCGCGATCCCCGGCGTGCCCCTGGCCGGCACGATGAGCATGGCGATGCTCTTCGCGTTGATCACGCTTCTGCTCATCCTCGGCTTTGCCTACCGCATGGACGGTTCTCTCGCCACGAACACGATCATCCTCATCGGCGTGATCGTCTCCATGTTCATCAGCGCCCTCATGAGCCTGGTGATTACCTTCGCGGGCGAGAAGGTCCGCACCATTACTTTCTGGACCATGGGATCCATGCAGGGCGCGAATTACCGCCACGCGGCCGCTCTCTCCATCGCCCTGGCCGTCTTCGGGAGCGTGCTCTTTTCCCACACGCGGGAGCTCAACGCCTTTGCCATCGGCGAGGACAACGCC
>CACZOT010000234.1 GCA_902782795.1 uncultured Eubacteriales bacterium
CTGGCGGGGTGCGGGGCGGAGCCCCGCAGAGGCGGCGGCCGTGAGGCCGCGCAAAGCCCCCGCCTCCCGCGTCTCTTAAGAGAACACCTGCAGGATGAGGCACTTGAGGTACTGCGTCTCCGGCGCGGCGGGGAGGGTGGGATGATCGTGCGCCTGGCCGCGCTTCTCCACGAGCCGGATGGTGCGTCCGCTGTCGCGCGCGGCCTCGTTGACCATATCCACGAACATCTCCGGCAGCATGTGCTGCGAGCAGGAGCAGGTCACGAGGAAGCCGCCCTCGCGCACGAGCTTCATGCCGCGCAGGTTGATCTCCTTATAGCCGCGGCGGGCGCTCTCGACGGCGGAGCGGCTCTTTGCGAACGCGGGCGGGTCGAGGATGACCGCGTCGTACTTTTCCTTCGCGTCGGTCTGCTCGCGCAGGAAATCGAAGCAGTTCGCCTCGAGGAAGCGAGCGTTGCCCAGCCCGTTCAGGGCGGCGTTGTTCGCCGCGTCCGAAACCGCCTCCGCGGAGATATCCACGCCCAGGGCGTCCGCCGCGCCGAAATGGGCGGCGTGCAGGGCGAAGGAGCCGATATGGCAGAAGCAATCCAGCACCCGTCCGCCCTTCACGAAGGGAGCGATGGCGGCGCGGTTTTCCTTCTGGTCCAGGAAATAGCCGGTCTTCTGGCCGTTTTTCACGTCCACCAGCAGGCGGATGCCGTTCTCCCGCATCTCCACGCGGTCCGGCACCTCGCCCCAGACCAGGCCCGTCGTCAGCGGCAGCCCCTCGAGCCGCCGCACGGGCGCATCGTTGCGCTCGTATATGCCGTCCGGCCGGACGATCTCCCGGAGCGCCGAGTAGACGGCCGGCATGTGGCGGTCCATACCCAGCGACATCACCTGCACGCTGAGGACGTTCGCGAACTTATCCACGATCAGCCCGGGCAGAAAATCGCTCTCGGAGTAGATCAGGCGGCAGCTGTCCGTATCACAGAACGTGCGGCGGTACTCCCAGGCCGTCTTCACGCGCTCGTAGAAGAACTCGTCGTCCACGGGGCGCTCGTCGCGCGTGAGCATGCGCAGGGTGATCTGCGAATTCGGGTTGTACATGGCCCGCCCCAGGAACGTGTTTTTCGAGGAATAGACCTCCACCACGTCGCCCGGCCGCGCGTCCTCCGCGCGCTCCACGTCGCTCGCGAAGACCCAGGGATGCCCGCCGCGCACGCGGCTCTCGCGCGTCCTCTTCAAAAATGCTTTCGCCATTGTCTTTTCTCCTTTTTTCGGATTCTCCGCTTTTTCCCGGGAGGATCCTTCCAACTATAAGATCCTCATTTGCCCGCAAGCTGCTTCGGCTGTCCCGCGCCCCGCGGACTCTGCTTCAGGGTCCAGAGGCGGCGCCCCTGGCTCCCCCGCTTCCTACCGGATCACACGGGTCTCCAGATAATACCGCTTGTCGCGCGCCTCGCCCATCGAGAAGGTCTTGCGCGGCAGCGGCCCGATGCGCACCGCGGGGAACAGGTCCGCCTTGTCCATGGCCTTCAGGGCGATCGTCTTCGCCCCGGCCCGGCCCAGCGCTTCGAGGGCCTCGTCCCCGTGGATGTAATCGATGCGCGCGTCCGGACGCTTGCTCAGCCACTCGTCCAGGAACGGCTGCAAAACGCCCACAGCCAGAGGATGCTCCCGCCCGGCGATGCGCAGCGCCTTCCCGTCGATCGTCAGATCCGCCTCGTCCGGCGCGCACGCTTCCAGGGCCATGCCCCGGCTCCGGAGCCAGGAGTCGAAGTCCGCCTCCAGACCCGCGCATTCCCCGAACAGCGCCCGATGGATGGGATGGAACCGCAGCGAATCCGCGTGCAGGTTGTTGATCTCCGCCATGGCCCAGCGCGCCGGATGCACGGTCCTCTCCGCTTCGCTCAGCCCCGCGCGGATCGTCCGCCAGCAGGCCGCCGCGGCCGCGAGGGAATGGTTTCCGTCGCCCACGGCGAGATCGAGCCCGCCGCCCTTTTCGCGCAGGGCGGCCATCGCCGCCTGCACGCCCTCGGCGCGCGCGCCGTCCACCAGCCAGCCGCGGATGTGTCCGCCGCCCAGCATGAGATCGAAATCGTACAGGAGCTCCATCTGCCCGCGCTCCCGGTAGAGCGGCCCGATGAGCGTATCCCCGGGGTCGTCCGCCAGCAGGAGGACGTGGCTCGCCTCCAGGCTCGCCCCCTCCCGGATGCGCACGCGCGGCGGCACGCGCTCCGCGACCGTACCTTCCGTGGGGCGGATCGGGCTTTTCGAAGCCGCGGAGGGGTCGTACTGCTCCAGGTCCACCGTGACCACCAGCCCGAGGCGCACGCCGTCGCTGGTCTCGCGCTCCACGAGGATGAACCCCTCCGTCGCGCGCGTGAGCACGTCCGCGGAGTATTCGCGCATCTTTCCGTTGATGCGGGCGATGCGCTCATCCCCTTGCGCGAGCCAGGCCTCGGGGTAGATGATATCCAGCGCGCTGGGCGCGCCAGCGCGCGCCTCCTCGGCCTGACGCCAGTATTCCGGCTCGGAGGTGAACTGATCGCAGGCGATCACCGCCCATTTGCCAAGATCCCTCTCCGGCCCCGGCAAAAGGAACCGCCCGGGCGCGATGGGCGACGCCGTCTTCTCGCACATTTTCACAATTCGCTCCTTTCGCCGCGCGGCGCGGCGGTGTATACTGAAAGGGCATAATCCCAAGGGTATTATATCCGTTTCCCGCATGCCGCGCAACGAAAGAGCGTTAAAGCTCGCGAAAGGGAGGAGTCCGCCGTGACCGGGGAAGCCGAAGGTGTCCGCATCAACAAATACCTGGCCGACAGCGGCCTGTGTTCCCGCCGCGAGGCAGACCAGCTCATTGCCGCGGGTTCCGTGCGTCTGAACGGGCGCAAGGCTGTGCCCGGCGATCGCGTCCTGCCGGGCGACAGCGTGCTCCTGAACGGGAAGAGCGTGGGCCGGCGTGCGGAGAAGCACGTCTACATCGCGCTCAACAAGCCCGCGGGCATCGTCTGCACGGCCGATCCGCGGGAAAAGGCCAACGTGATCGATTTCATCCACCACCCCCGGCGTATCTTCCCCATCGGGCGCCTGGACAAGGACAGCGAGGGGCTCCTGCTCCTCACCACCGACGGCGATATCGTCAACCGCCTCCTGCGCGCCGAGGGAAAACACGAGAAGGAGTACCGCGTGTCCGTCGATCGGAAGATCACGCCGGATTTCCTCGCGAAGATGGCCGCGGGTGTGCCCGTCCTCGATACGGTGACGCTCCCCTGCCGCGTCTGGCAGACCGGGCCGCGCTCCTTCGGGATCATCCTCACCCAGGGCCTGAACCGGCAGATCCGCCGCATGTGCGAATCCCTGGGTTACACCGTGGAGACCCTCGAGCGCGTGCGCATTATGAACGTGCGCCTGGGACATCTTAAGCGCGGCGCCTGGCGGAACCTCTATCCCGCCGAGCTGGAAGAGCTTCGTCGTAGCCTTGGCATGCGCTGATCTGCCGAGGTCCCGTTTGCGCAGGGTTGAAGGAGAGAGGCGCGGCCTGCGGGCCGCGCCTCTCTCCTTCAACCTCTGCCGCCTCGGGGTCCCCCGGGGGTGCAGGGGCCGCTGGCCCCTGCACCCCCGGGGGACCACCGAGGCGGCAGACAAAGAGAGCGGAGGGCCGCCCCTGAAAGGGGCGGCCCTCCGCTCTCTTTGCTGCGCAGGCCGAAGCCACGCTTCTTCTCTCGTTTACTTGGCGTACTCCACAGCGCGCTTCTCGCGAATGACGTTGACCTTGATCTGTCCGGGGTACTCCATCTCCTGCTCGATGCGCTTGCAGATCTCCTTGGCGAGCACCAGGGTGCCGGCGTCGTTGACGTCGTCCGGCTTGACCATGATGCGCACCTCCCGGCCAGACTGAATGGCGTAGGATTTCTCCACGCCGTCGAAGGAGTTGCAGATCTCCTCGAGCTTGTCCAGGCGCTTGATGTAATTCTCCAGCGATTCGCGCCTCGCGCCGGGCCTGGCCGCGGAGATGGCGTCCGCCGCCTGGACGAGCACGGCCTCGACCGTGGTGGGTTCGACGTCGTTGTGATGCGCGGCGATGCAGTGGATGACCGCCTCGCTCTCGTGGAACTTGCGGGCAAGGTCCACGCCGATGGACACGTGCGTTCCCTCGACCTCGTGGTCGATGGCCTTGCCGATATCGTGCAGAAGGCCGCCGCGCTTGGCGACGTTCACGTCCGCGCCGAGCTCCGCCGCCATGACGCCGGCCAGGTGGCTGACCTCGATGGAGTGCTTGAGCACGTTCTGGCCGTAGCTAGTGCGGTACTTCATGCGGCCGAGCAGGCGCACGAGCTCGTGGTGCACGCCGTGCATATTGGTCTCGAAGATGGCCTGTTCGCCGGCCTCGCGGATCTGGTTGTCCACCTCGCGGCGGCCCTTCTCCACCATTTCCTCGATGCGGGCGGGATGGATGCGCCCATCCATGATGAGCTTCTCCA
>CACZOT010000235.1 GCA_902782795.1 uncultured Eubacteriales bacterium
CTCTCGCTTCGGTGGCCACATTCACGACGAATGAGGCCGGCGCGATCGGCATCATCGGCGGAGCGGACGGCCCCACGGCCATCTGGCTGACCAAGGCCCTCGCCCCGCAGCTGCTCGCGCCCATCGCCGTGGCCGCGTACAGCTACATGGCCCTGATCCCGCTGATCCAGCCGCCCATCATGAAGCTGATCGTTCCCAAGAAGGAGCGCCAGATCAAGATGGAGCAGCTGCGCCCGGTCTCCAAGACCGAGAAGATCATCTTCCCGATCATGGTCACCATCATCACCTGCCTGCTTCTCCCGTCCGTCGCGCCGCTGCTGGGCTGCCTGATGCTGGGCAACCTCTTTAAGGAGACCGGCGTGACCGAGCGCCTGAGCGACACCGTCCAGAACGCGCTGATGAACATCGTCACCGTGTGCCTGTCGGTCTCCGTCGGCGCCACCGCCACCTACTCCAACTTCCTCACCTGGGGCACCCTGAAGATCGTCGTGCTCGGCCTCACCGCCTTCTGCTTCGCCACCGCCGGCGGCCTCGTCTTCGGCCGTATCATGTGCTGGGCGACCAAGGGCAAGATCAACCCGCTCATCGGCTCCGCTGGCGTTTCCGCCGTGCCGATGGCCGCGCGCGTCGCCCAGGTCCAGGGCCAGAAGGACAACCCCTCCAACTTCCTGCTCATGCACGCTATGGGCCCGAACGTTGCCGGCGTTATCGGCTCCGCCGTGGCCGCGGGCTTCCTGCTCGCCATGTTCGGCTGATCGGTTGCACCGCTGGAAGAGACAAAAGGCTTCCGGCTCCCTTCGATGGGAGCCGGAAGCCTTTTCCTTGTCCGAGCGGCGGGGACCGCGCCCGATGATCGCGCCGCCGCTAAAGCTGGAATTCTTCCTTCAGCCGCGCGATCTGTGCGCGCACGGAATCTGGCGCGGCGCCACCCTCGCTCAGGCGCGTGCGCATACAGACTTCGAGATCGATGGCCTGGTAGAGGTCCTCGGCGAAGACCGGATCGTACTCCTGGTAGCGGGCCAGGGGAAGGGTCTCCAGGACCTCGCCTTCGCGGATGCAATCCGCGACGATGCGGCCCACCGTCTTGTAGGCGCTGCGGAAGGGCACGCCTTTCTTGGCGAGATAATCAGCCAGGTCCGTGGCGTTGATGAAGCCCTGCGCGGCGGCGCGGCGCATGTTCTCCGGGCGCACGGCCATGGTCGCGAGCATGGGCGCGAGGATGCCGAGGCACGCCTTGACCGTATCGAAGGAATCGAAGATAGCTTCTTTGTCCTCCTGCATATCCTTGTTGTAGGCGAGCGGCAGGCCCTTCATGACCGTGAGCAGGGCCATGAGGTTGCCGTATACGCGGCCGGTCTTGCCGCGCATGAGCTCGGCCATGTCGGAGTTTTTCTTCTGCGGCATGATGGAAGAGCCGGTCGTGTAGGCGTCGTCCAGGGCGATGAAGCCAAACTCCCACGACGACCAGAGGATGAGCTCCTCCGCCAGGCGGGAAACGTGCGTCATCACCAGCGCCAGAGCCGCCGCGAGCTCGATGGCGAAATCCCGGTCGGACACGGCGTCCAGGCTGTTGGCGCAGGGACGGTCAAAGCCCAGGGCGTCGGCGGTCGCGCACCGGTCGATGGGGTAGGTGGTGCCGGCGAGCGCGCCCGCGCCGAGCGGGGATTCGTTCATGCGCGCGGCGGCGTCGTTCAGGCGGCCGATATCTCGCCGGAACATCCAGGCGTAGGCCAGAAGCTGGTGCCCGAAGCTGATGGGCTGCGCGCGCTGCAGGTGCGTATACCCGGGCATGACCGTCTCCGCGTGCGCCTCCGCCTGCCCCGCGAGGGCCGCGATCACGCCGCGCAAGAGCGATCGCACGGCCTCGACCTCGTCGCGCAGATACAGACGCACGTCCACGGCTACCTGGTCGTTGCGGCTGCGCGCCGTGTGCAGGCGTTTGCCCGCCTCGCCGACGCGCCGCGTCAGCTCGCCCTCCACGAAGGTGTGGATGTCCTCCGCGCCCATATCGATGGCGAGCGCGCCGCTCTCCAGGTCGGCGAGGATGCCCTCGAGCCCGGCAAGGATCCTGTCGGCGTCGGCCTGGGGAATGATCCCCCGCGCGCCGAGCATGGCCGCGTGCGCCATGCTGCCCCGGATATCCTGCCGCGCCATGCGGCTGTCCACGCGAATGGAGGCGTTGAAATCCTCGGCGGCGGCGTCCACGGCTTTGGAGGCGCGCCCTTCCCACAGCTTCGCCATGCAAAAACTTCCCTTCAAATGTATATTTATGCTGGAAATGATAGCATCCTCCCGGCGGCTTCGTCAAGCGCGATCGCGGTTAAACTTCTCGCTCGTGGCAGGAAAACGCGCCCGGACGGGGAATATCCTATCCCGGAAGAGGAGGGGAGATCCCGATGGAAGAAAAGCGCGCGGACACCGCCCTGTTCGAGGCGGGCCTGGCCCCGAGCCGCACGGCGGCGCAGCGGCTGATCGACGAGGGGAGGGCCTATTGCGGGGTTAAGCGCATCGAGCGCGCCTCGGAAAAGGTCGATCCCACCGCCCTGCGCGTGCTGCCCGGCGGCGAGGAATACGTCTCCCGCGGCGCGTATAAACTCATCGGCGCGCTGGACGCGTTCGCCCTGGCTCCGGAGGGGCTTGTCTGCGCGGACCTGGGCGCGTCCACGGGCGGGTTCACCCAGGTGCTGTTGCGGCGCGGCGCGGCGCGGGTCTATGCCATCGACGTGGGTACGGCCCAACTCGCGCCTGTCCTGCGGGAGGATCCGCGCGTGACCGTGATGGAAAACACCAACGCCCGCGCGCTCACGGAGGAATCGCTGCCCGAGCGGGTGGACCTCGTCGTGTACGACGTCTCCTTCATCTCCGCGACGCTCCTCTACCCGGCTGTGCGCGCCATCCTCAAGCCGGGCGGGCTGGTGATCGGGCTCGTCAAACCGCAGTTCGAGGCCGGGCGCGAGGCGGTCGGCAAGGGCGGCATCGTGCGCAGCGCCCAAGCGAGAGAACGCTCCATCCGCCGCTGCCGGGAGGCGGCCCGCGCCGAAGGGCTGGTCATGCAGCTGCTGATCCCATCGCCTATTGCCGGCGGCGACGGCAACCGCGAGTTCCTCTGCCTGCTGCGCGCAGGCGCGTCCTGGAAGACGGAGATCCCCGACGAGGCTGTCCGCGCGGCTGTCGCACAAAGCCGCTGACAATCGCTGTCGCGCCCCTTTCCGGGGCGCTTTCTTTTTGCGCGGATGGGGCGGATTTCCTGCGCAAAGGGCTTGCCAGCTCTGCGTATCTGCGGTATAATACGCATGTCGATGCGTATTATTGCAACAGGAGGCGGGGACGATGGCGGAGCGGGCGTATATCGCGATCGATCTCAAATCGTTCTACGCCTCGGTGGAGTGCGTGGAGCGCCAGCTGGACCCGCTGACGACGAACCTGGTGGTCGCGGACGCCTCCCGCACGAACAAGACCATCTGCCTGGCGGTCTCGCCGGCGCTGAAATCGCGCGGCGTACCGGGACGGCCGCGGCTGTTCGAGGTGGTGGAGATCGTGGAACGCCTCAACGCCGAGCGCGTGCGGAACGCCCCGCGCCGGGCGTTTACGGGCTCCTCCTTCAGCGATCCGGAGCTTCGCGCCCACCCGGAGCTGCGCGTGGATTATCTCGTAGCTACGCCGCGCATGGCCCTGTACATGCACTACAGCCGCCGCATCTATGAGATCTACCTGCGCTACGTCGCGCCGGAGGATATCCACGTCTATTCCGTGGACGAGGTCTTCATGGACGTGACGCGCTACCTGAAAACCTACGGCCTTACGCCGCGGGAGATGGCCGCGAAGCTCCTGCGGGAGGTCATCCGGGAGACGGGCATCACCGGCACGGCAGGCATCGGCACGAACCTGTATTTGTGCAAAGTC
>CACZOT010000236.1 GCA_902782795.1 uncultured Eubacteriales bacterium
ACATCAAGCTCATCCCCCTGACGGGCGTGACGCTGCCCTTCGTGAGCGCGGGCGGCTCGAGCATGGTCTCCATGCTGGGCGGCCTGGGGCTGCTTCTCGGGGTCTCCTCCATCAACGCCAACGACGAGGACGACGACCTCGCCCGCCTGGCCTGGAGGGAGGCGAACCGCGCGTGAACAAGCTGCGCCGTTCCCTGTACGCCACGGGCATCCTCATCGTGGCGGCGTTCATCGGCCTGAGCTGCTGGTTCGGCTACACGGTCTATTCCCAGGGCGCGCGCTGGACGGGCTCGCAGTACAACCAGCGCGTGGCCAACGCGAAAAAGAGCGCATGCCTGGGCGATATCTACGACCGGTACGGCGTCGTCCTCGCCACCACCGAGGAAAGCGGCCGCCGCCTCTACAACGCGGACGAGGCCATGCGCCGCGCCGTCTCCCAGACGGTGGGCGATCAGCTGAGCATGAGCGGCACCGGCGTCGAGAGCTACCACGCCGATATCCTCACGGGCTTCTCCGGCTCGCTCGTGGACCGCGTCTCCGCGGCGCTCACGGGCAAGACCTATTCCGGCGACGATATCACCCTCACCATCGACGCCAACCTCTGCCGCTACATCGCCTCCGTGTTCCCATCGGGCTACGAGGGCGCGGTGTGTGTGCTCAACTACAAAACGGGCGAGATCCTCGCCATGGTCTCCTTCCCCAATTACGACCCGCAATCCCTGCTGGATACGCGGCTCTATTCCTCCGAAGGCTCGAGCTATTTCAACCGCTGCCTGCAGGGGCAGTACACGCCCGGGTCCGTGTTCAAGATCGTCACGCTGGCCGGGGCGCTGGAGCGCATCCCGGATCTGACGGGCCGCGCGTTCCACTGCGACGCCTCCCAGGTCTTCGGCGCGACCACCGTCACCTGCCAGAGCGGCACGCTCGCCCATGGGGATATGGGCCTCCAGGCCGCCTTCACCAACAGCTGCAACGTGGCCTTCGCCTCCATCGCCTGCGAACTGGGCGCCGGGCCGCTTCTGGAGACGGCCCGCGCCTTCGGCTTCGAGGACCAGTTCTCCTTCGGGGATATTTCCCTGTACCGCTCCACCCTCTCCGCCAGCCTCGCGAGCCTGGCAGAGCTCGCCTGGACCGGCGTCGGCCAGGGCACGACCACCGTCACGCCCCTGCACATGGCCATGATCGCCGGGTCCATCGCCAACAGGGGGATCATGATGGAGCCGGAGCTCCTCGCGCGCGTGGAGAGCGCGGGCGGGGTTATCAAGCAGCGTGCCGTGCCCACGGAATACCGCCGCGTCTGTTCCGAGGAGACCGCGAACACCATCCTCAAGTATATGTACAAGTGCGTGACCTCCGGCACCGGGCGGCGCGCCTCCGTGGACGGCCACATCGTCTGCGGCAAGACCGGCTCGGCGGAGGTCTCCGAAAACAAGAACGCCGAGACCAACGCCTGGTTCGTAGGGTTCCTCGCCGAAGAGGACTACCCCTTCGCCGTGTCCGTGGTCATCGAGCAGGGCGGCGCGGGCGGCGGGAAGGCCGCCTCTCTCGCCTCCAGCACCCTCAAGCGCGCCATCGATTATACTGACGCCCGCCGGGCGCAGAACTAGCACACCCATCGACCGAAACAGCAAAACGGGGAGGAACACGAACATGCCTATGACAAAGGAACAGGCCGCCACGGGCAGCGTGGCAAAGCGCATCGCCGGGAGCATCTCCAAGGTGATCGTCGGGAACGGGGAGATCATCGAGCTCATGCTCTGCGCTCTGGTGGCGCGCGGCCACGTGCTCTTCGAGGACGTGCCCGGCACCGGCAAGACCATGACGGCCAAGGCCCTGGCCAAATCCATCGACTGCCGCTACGCCCGCATCCAGTTCACGCCGGACCTTCTGCCCGGCGACGTCACCGGCCTCTCCGTCTTCAACGCCCAGGAGAGCCGCTTCGTCTTCAACCCCGGCCCGGTCTTCACGAACATCCTCCTGGCCGACGAGATCAACCGCGCCACGCCCCGCACGCAGTCCTCTCTGCTCGAGTGCATGGAGGAGCGCCAGGTGACCATCGACGGCATTACGCGCAAGCTGGAGGAGCCCTTCCTCGTCATCGCCACGCAGAACCCCGTGGAGACGCAGGGCACCTTCCCCCTCCCCGAGGCCCAGCTGGACCGCTTCCTCATGCGCCTCAAGCCCGGCTATCCGGACACCGAGGGCGCGCTGGCCATCCTCTCCCGCTTCCAGGCGGACGACCCGCTCTCCCGCCTGGAGAGCGTCGCCACCGCCGCGGATATCGTCGCCGCGCAGGAGGCCTTCCAGAACGTGTTCGTCTCCGAGCCGGTGATGCGCTACGTCGTCTCCGTGTGCGAACGCACGCGCGCCCTGCCCCAGGTGCAGCTGGGCGCGAGCCCCCGCGCCATGCTCGCGCTCATGCGCGCCGCTCAGGCGCTGGCGCTCATCCGCGGGCGGGATTTCGTCACGCCGGACGATATCAAGGCCCTCGCCAAGCCCGTGCTCGCCCACCGCCTGGTGGTGCGCGGCATGTATTCCCATGAGGGCATCCAGGAGCAGGCCGTCGAGGAGGCGCTCTCCAGCGTGAACGCGCCGACCGAGGCCGAGGCGAAGGCATGAACGCCGTATGGGTCGTGCTGGCCGCCGTAGCCCTGGCCGCGCTGCAGGCGCTCCTGTTCGGCTTTTTCGACCTGCGCGCCCTCTCCTACCGCCGCTTTCTCGATAAGAAGAACGTGCGCGAGGGCGAGACGTGCGAGCTGGTCGAAGTCATCCGCAACATGAAGCTTTTGCCCGTGCCCTGGCTGCGCGCGGAATCGCGCATCTCGCCGAACCTGCGCTTCGGCCGGCAGGAGACCAGCGAGCGGGAGATCAGCGGCGATCAGTACCACAAATCCGTCTTCTTCCTGCCGCCGTACCGGCAGATCACCCGGCGGCACACCATCACCTGCCTTCGGCGCGGGTATTACGATATCGGCTCCGTCGCCTTGACGGCGGGCGATATCTTCGGCATGACCAACCGCACCCGCCAGCAAAAGCACGATTGCACGCTGGAGGTTTGGCCGCGCACGCTCTCCGAGGAGGAGATGAACACGCCCTCCACCCGCTGGCAGGGCGAGATGCCCGTGCGCCGCTACATCATGCCGGATCCCTTCCTGGTGGCGGGCATCCGCGGATACATGCAGGGCGATCCCCTGCGCGATATCCACTGGCGCGCCACGGCCCGCACGGGCGAATTGCAGGTCAAGGTGCGGGATTTCACCGCCGACCCGCGCGTGCTGGTGCTGCTCAACGTCCAGACCAGCGAGAACCAGTGGGGCGAGCTGATGGACTACGAGCAGGAGACCATCGAGCAGGGCGTCCGCATGGCCGCGACGCTGTGCGAACGCGCCATCCACTTCGGCTCGGAGGCGGGCTTCGCCACGAACGCCTGCTCCTACGGGGAAAAGGGCCAGGGCCGCACGATCTACGTGCCCGCCGCCCGCTCCACCGACCAATTGGAGGCGCTTCTCTCCGCCATGGCCCGCATGCTCATCCATTTCGAGGTCACCTTTCAGACTTTCCTGGACAATTTCGACTGCACCGGCGCGGATATCGTCATCCTCTCCGCCTATGAGAGCGAGGGCATCCGCCGCCGCATGCGGGAGATGGAGCTCATGGGCAATTCCGTGACGCTCATCCCCCTGGAAAAGCTCGAGGCAAAGGAGGCGAGCGCATGAACGGCATCCGCACCAAGGCCTTCCGCACGGTGTATTTCTATCTGGTCACGGCTGGCCTGCCCACCTTCGCGAGCTTCCTCGCCATCAACGACGCCCGCATGGCCGTGATCGGCTACGCCGCTGCCATGGCGCTGGCCTTTCCCGTTTCCCTCCTGCCCGGGCGCGTGGGAAAGACGCGCTTCGTGCCCCTGCGCGTGCCCGCGGCGGTGGTCCTGGCCGCGGCCATGGCCGCCTTTGGCACGCTCTGGGCCCTGCGGGACGGGCAATTTTTCCTGCGCGGCATCTTCTGGGGCGCGCTGTGCGGCGTTTTGTTCTTCTTCGCCGTGCGCGAGGCCTGCGCCGAGTATCCCCTGTGGACGGGCGTGCACGGCGGCGTGATCGGCATCGTGCTGTACGCCGTGCCGGGCGTGATCCTCACCTTTGTCGAAGCGCACGCGATTAAGACCGCCACCTGGGTCCTCTCCCTCGCGTTCCTGGGCGTGACGGCCTTCAGCATGAACCACCAGAACATGCTCACGGGCCTCGCGGCGCGCACGAACGCCCGCCCGCCCCAGCGCCTGGTGAGCGGCAACCGCGTCCTGACGATCGTCTTCGCGCTGATCGCCGCCGTGGTGGTGTTCTTCTCTCAGCTGCGCGAGGCCTGCACCCGCGCCGCCAACTGGCTCATCTGGGCTGTCATGTGGGTCCTGTACAAGATCGCCTCTCTGCGCGGCGGCGGCGACGCCCCGGCGGGCGGAGGTTCCGGCGGCGACATGAGCGGCATGCTCGAGGGCCTCGGCGAGGCCGAGCAGAGCACCTTCTGGCTCGCGGCCGAAAAGGTCATGATCGTTTTCGCCGTCATCCTCGGCGTCGGCCTGGCCCTGTTCGCGCTGTACTATTTGGGCAAGCTGCTCGTGCGCCTGGCAAAGCGCCTTGCCGCCTACATGCGCCGCTTCGCCGAGGAGGCCGGCTCCGATTACGTGGACGAGACCGAAGACCTCTTCGATTTCGACGACCTGCGCCAGAACGTGCGCGACCGGCTGAGCGGCGTGGTGCGCCGTTTCACCGAGCGTCCGCCCAAGTGGGAGGATCTGTCCGTTCCCGAGCGGGTGCGCTACTGCGTGCGGGCGCTTTATAAGCGCGCGGGGGATTCCATCCCCGACGTCGCTTCCCTGACCGTGCGCGAGGCCGCGCCGCGCCTCGTCCGCGAAGGGATGGAAGCCGATTCCCTCGCCTCCCTCTACGAGCGCGCCCGCTACAGCGATGGAGAGATCGATCCCGCCGAGGCCGAAGCGCTCAAAAAGGCGGTGAGACCTTGAACGACGAGCTGAAATGGAAGATCGCCCACCTGCCGGATTCCCCCGGCTGCTACATCATGAAGCACGAGGGCGAAGTCATCTACGTCGGCAAGGCCAAAAACCTGAAAAACCGCGTGCGCCAGTATTTCCAGTCCTCGCGCGGGCATACGCCCAAGGTGCGGGCCATGGTCTCCCATATCGACGATTTCGAGCTCGTCCTCGCGGACAGCGAGCTCGAGGCGCTGGTCCTCGAGGCCAATCTCATCAAGAAGCACACGCCGTTTTACAACATCCTCCTCAAGGACGACAAGCACTATCCCTTCATCGCCATCGATCCCACCAAGCGCTTTCCCCCGCCGGAGCTGCGCCGCCGCCGCGAAAAGGATGGCGCTCAATACTTCGGCCCGTATACGGGCACGGGCGTGCTCGGCGAGGTGCTGGACGTGCTGCGCACGGAGTTTCCCCTGCGTGTCTGCACCAAGCCGCTCAAGGAGGGAAAGATCGAGCGGCCCTGCGTACACTACCAGATCGGCCGGTGTCTCGCGCCGTGCGCGGGCAAGGTCACCGAGGAAGAGTACGCCAAGGTCGTCGAAGGCGCCATCGCCTTCCTGGGCGGCGATTCCCGCGCCGTGCTCAGCCGCCTCGAGGGGCAGATGCGCGAGGCCGCCCTGGACATGCAGTACGAAAAGGCCGCGCTCTACCGGGACCGCATCACCGCCGTAAAGCAGCTCTTCGAGCGGCAGAAAGCCGATATCCGCCTGGATTCGGACAACGACGTCATCGCCGTGCTCTACGAGGGCGAGGACGCGCTCGTACAGCTGATGAACGTGCGCGAGGGCAAGCTCATCGGCTCGGAGCAGTTCGTCATGGAGCGCGCAGCGGACGAGGACGAGGGCTCGGTGCTCCTCTCCTTCCTTCTGCAGTATTACGGCGCGGAGCGGCTCCCGCCCCGCGAGATCCTCCTCTCCACCCTGCCCGAGGACGCGGATACACTCTCCGAGCTGTTGACCGAACTTAC
>CACZOT010000237.1 GCA_902782795.1 uncultured Eubacteriales bacterium
CGCGCCGTCCTGGTCCGCGTCGGAGAGGATGATCACTTTGTGGTACTTGAGCCGCGCCAAGGTGAAATCCTCCCGGATGCCCGTGCCCAGCGCCGTGATCAGCGAGTGGAACTCCTCGTTGGCGAGCACCTGCTCGATGTTCTTCTTCTCGGCGTTCAGGGGCTTGCCGCGCAGGGGCAGGATGGCCTGCATGTGCCTGTCTCTCCCCTGCTTGGCGCTGCCGCCGGCCGAATCGCCCTCGACGATGAAGAGTTCGTTCTGCTCCGGATGGCGGCCCGTGCAGGAGGAGAGCTTGCCCACCAGCGGCGTGGCCTCGAGCTCGTTCTTCTTGCGGGCCACGTCCCGCGCGCGGCGGGCGGCCTCGCGCACCTGGGCGGCCTTGACGGCCTTCTCCACGATGCGCTGCGCGCCGTCCTGGTTCTTGAGGTCATCCAGGAACAGGGAGAGCTGCTCGGAGGTGATGCTCTCCACGATAGGCTTGACCTCGGTGTTGCCCAGTTTTCCCTTGGTCTGCCCCTCGAACTGGGGCTTTTTCACGGAAGCGGCGATGACGGCCGTCATGCCCTCGCGATAGTCCTCGCCGGAGAGGTTATTGTCCTTCTCCTTGAGGGCGCCGATGCGGCGCGCGTAATCGTTGAAGGCCTTGGTGAGCGCGCTCTTGAAGCCCATCTCATGGGTCCCGCCTTCGGCGGTGGGCACGTTGTTGACGAAGGAGAGCAGGCTCTCCGTATAGCCGTCGGTATACTGGATGGCGGCGCGGAGGATGAGCCCGTCCTTGCGGCCCTCGAAGGCAATCACGTCTCCGATGGTGTTCTTGTCGGTGTTGAGGAATTTCACGAAATCGGTCAGGCCGCCCTCGAAACAGAATTCCTCGTGCTCCTTGGTGCGCTCGTCCGTATACACGAAGCGGATGCCGCCGTTCAGGTACGCCAGGTCCCTGAGCCTGCGCCGCACGATATCGCTCTGGAACTCCACCGTTTCGAAGACGAGCGGATCCGGCTGGAAGGCGACGACAGTGCCCCGCTTTCTGGTATTGCCGATCTTCTCCAGCGGACCGGTGGGCTTGCCGGGGTCGATCTTGCCGGTCTTCTTGTCCGGCACGCTCTCGTAGCGCTGGCGGTAGTGGCAGAAATCCTTGTAGACGTCCACCTGCATCCAGGCCGAGAGCGCGTTGACCACGCTCGCGCCCACGCCGTGCAGGCCGCCGGAATAGGCGTAATTCTTATCGTCGAACTTTCCGCCCGCGTGCAGTTGGGTGTAGACGACCTCGACCGCGGAAACGCCCAGCTCCGGGTGGATATCCACCGGAACGCCGCGGCCGTTGTCCGTGACGGTAACGCTGCCGTCCTTCTCCAGCGTGACGCTGATCTCGTCGGCGTAGCCGTTGGCGGCCTCGTCGATGGCGTTGTCCACGATCTCCCAGATGAGATGGTGCAGGCCTCTCGAGCCCGTCGAGCCGATGTACATGCCCGGGCGCATGCGCACGGCCTCGAGCCCCTTGAGGATCTTGATGTCCTGCGCGCCGTATGTGCTTTGCTTTGCCATGTATGTCCTCCGGTCCGGTTTTTCTGCTTGTTACACGCCCATTTTCGCGCCCGCGTCGAAGGTCTCCTTGAGCGCGCCGTAGAGACGCGAATACATCTGGAAGGCGTCCTCGTAAGCCGCCCGGTTCGCCGCGATGGGAGTCGTCTCGCTCTCGCGGCGCAGAACGCCCGCGGCCTCGCCGAGATTCTTCCATACGCCCGCGCCAACGCCCGCGGCCATCATCGCGCCGTACGCGCCGCCCACGTCCGCCGCGGACATGGTGTACACCGGCAGGGCGAAGACGTCGGCCATGATCTGCCGCCAAAGCGGGCTGGCCGCGCCGCCGCCGGAGATATACACGCACTCGCAGGGCGCCAGTTCCATCATGATGCCGGCCACCTGGCGCAGGGAGTATGTCACGCCCTCCATCACAGCGCGGGTGAGGTCGGCGCGGGTCGTGCCCAGGGTCAGGCCGTAAAACACGCCGCGCGCGTTGGCGTCCGGATAGGGACAGCGCTCGCCGGAGAGATACGGGGCGAAGAGCACGCCGTTCGCGCCGGGCTTCGAGGCCGCCGCCTGCGCGTTCATCACGTCGTAGACGTTGCCGCCGGTCTTCCCCGCCTCGGCGAAGGCGATCTCGTCCATGGCGTCGCGGTACCAGCGGTAGGCGCCGCCCGCGCTCAGGGTGCAGCCGAAGGCGTGCCAGAGGCCGGGCTCGTTGTTGCAGAACATCTGCAGGCGGCCGCCGGGGTTATCGCAATAGCGGTCCAGGCCCATGGAGACGTTGCCCGCCGTACCGATGACCACGCCCAGGATGCCCGGGCGGATGAGGCCCGCGCCAGTGGTCTGGATGACGGCGTCGCCGCCGCCGAAATAGACCGGCGTGCCCTCGGGAAGGCCCGTCTCCCCCGCCGCTCCGCGCGTCACGTGCCCCGCGAGGTCCGTGGATTCGCTCGTATCCGGGAAGATCGACCTCGGCAGGCCGGAAATGCGGATGGCCTCCTCGCTCCAGGCGCGCGTTTTCGTATCGAAAAAGCCCGTGCCGGAAGCCTCGGAGACGTCCATGCCCTTTTCGCCGCAGATCCGGAGGCGGATGTAATCCTTCGGGCAGAGGAATAGGCGCATGCGCTCGAAGGAGGCGGGCTCCTCCTCCCGCAGCCACAGAAGCTTGCCGCCCGTGTAGCCGGTGAGCATGGCGTTGTTCGTGAGGCGCAGCAGGCCGTCGGGGCCACCGCAATCCGCCGTGAAACGGGCGCACTGCTTTTCCGTGCGCTGGTCGCACCAGAGGATCGCCGGGCGGATGACTGCGTCGTTTTCGTCCAGGGCAACCAGGCCGTGCATCTGCCCGCTGAAGGAGACGCCGACGATTTCTCCGGCCGGGACCTGTCCCGCTACTGCTTGGCAGCATTCGCAAACGGCCCGCCACCAGTCGGCAGGATCCTGCTCCGCCCAGCCAGCGCGCGGCGTGTTGAGCGGGTACTCCGCACTTTTGGAGGCGGCCACGCGGCCGTTCTCGTCCGCCGCGATCACCTTCGCCGCAGAAGTGCCGATGTCGATGCCGATCAGATAACGCATGCTTCTGTCTCCTCTCAATATGTCTGTTCCTGCGCGAGCCCGCGCGTCCGGTCTCCGGTCCGGACACGCGGGCTCGCCGCCTTGGCAGAGAGGGCTCCGCCCCCTCTGCACTCCCCTGGCTGCGCAGGATACGCATCGCCTGAGGCGATGCGTATCCTGCGCCCGGACGCCCGCGCTTGGAGCATTTGTTCTTGTTCAAACCTCGCAGCCCGCGAGACCGCGTCCTTCAGGCTCCAACCGTTGCATCCGTTGCATCCAATCTGCCCGGCGGACACCCCAGCCCGCCAAGCCTCCATAGCCCGCAAAGCTCGACTACGTCCCTGTAACTCAAGGCGGCGCGGTCGCGAGGGGGAGGCCCGCAGGGCCGTCCCGAGCGGTCGCGCCGCGGCTGAAGCGCCCGCGCGCCGGAGGCGCGGGCGCTTCA
>CACZOT010000238.1 GCA_902782795.1 uncultured Eubacteriales bacterium
AAGGATTTGCCCTCCGAAGCGTGGCAGCTGGTGAGCATGATAACCCGCACGTTCTCACCCGAAAAGGAGAGGTTTGTGCACAGGGTGTTAACCGCCTCGTCGCAAGCGTAGCTCAGCGCCGGGAAGCGGGTGATTTTCATTTCATTCATGCCTTTTTCCTCCTCGAGGTGCCGCGGCGGTCCTTCTTCATGTTTTCCTCAAGCGGCACGACGGCGAGGGTGGCCAGGCCGGTGTACTTGCGGATATCATCGGAGGTCTTGTAGCGGTCGTCCAGGAGATAGAGGACAGTGACGATGCCGGCGGCGAGGATGCCGCCCAGCAGGAAGCCGAGCATGATATTGCGCGTCCGGTTCGGGCTGACGGGGTTCGTCGGCACCAGGGCCACGGACATGATGCTGGGCTTGTCGGTCGCCATCGTATCCGCGATATACGTACTGGCGACCTCGGCGTATTTGTTGGAAACTTGCGCGGCCTCCTCCGGGTCCGGAGAAGTAACCGTGATATCGAGCATGCGCGTGCCGGTGGGGTTGGTCACGGAGAGCATGCTGCGGATCTTGTTATAGGAATACGGGAGATCCAGGCCGGTGATGACCTGTTCGTGCACCTCCCACATGCTGAAGACCTTGATATAATCGCTCGTCAGAGCGGAGCCGAGGTTCAGATCGGTCAGATTGATGGCGGAATCCTTGCGGCTGAGCACGTAGATCGTCGAAGTCGCTCGGTACAGGGGCGTCATGAAGCGGATGGTGACGATCGCGGCGATGAGAGCGCCGGCCAGAGCCGCTGCGACGATCTGCTTCCAATACCCGAGAAGCCTGAAGAGCAAATCCACGAGGTCGATCTCCATCTCGGCCTCGTTCGCTCTGGGGGCGGGCTGGTTCGTCGCGGTGAGGCCCAGGGGCCATTCCCTGGTCTTTTGTTGTTCGCCCATATCTGCTTCTCCGTTCTGTGTTGTCGCTAAAGCGCGCCATTGGAGGGCGGCGCGGCCGCGCCGCCCTCCATACCCATTGTAAAGCGCTGTTTACTTGCTGACCACGGCGATGAACTGATGGCCGGCTTCCTGGATGGCGGTGAGGGTCTCGGGCTCGAAGACGATCTCCACGGAGCCGTCCTCGAGCCCGGTGCCTTCGAGCGCGGTCCAGGTGGCGGTGCCGTCTTCGGTGTTCGCGGCGCCGATCAGCACGGCGACCTTCTCGTCCTTCTCATAGGGGGTGGTGAAACCGACCTGCACGGTCACCTTGCCGAGGGCCTCGTCGTAGTTGGCAACGAGGATGCCGTTGAACTCGTTGACGTTGCCGGCCTTCTCGCCGATGATCTCCTCGAGGGTGACGACTTCGCCCTGCGGATTGCGCAGCTCGCCGAAGTACTCCTCAAAGTCCTTGGCTTCGCCGAGGGCCTTGATGATGGCGTTGCCCAGCTCCACGAACTTCTCGTCCTTCTCGAACTCCTCGAGGGGCTTCACTTCGATCACAAGGCCGTTGCCGGGGATCTTGTTTTCGGGCTCGAAGGTGACGGTGATGAGGTCCTTGGTCTCCTTGCTGGGGGTGTCCGCCATGGCGAAGGACATCAGGCAGATCAGCGCAAGAACAACAGCGAAAAACTTCTTCATGGGATAAAACTCCTTTCTTAATCCGCAGAGGGCTCGCGCCGGTCTGCATATCATAAAACCCCGGAGAGGGTTTTACTTCACTTCCTCGTAGAAGAGCTCCAGGACGGTCTTTTGCAGGGCATCCTGATCGACGTGGAACTCCTTGAACCCATCGCCGCCGACGGCATACTCCCCCGCCAGAGTGATGAACTCCGTCTCGTAATCGCGGGCGGCCCAAGCCTCGTTGATGAGGCGGCCCCGGGCCATGTCCGTGACGAGGTAGGGCGAGAGCGTATCGAAGAGACCGCCGATGGCGTCCTTATCGTCGTGGAAACGGGCGCTCATCAGGCTGAAGAGCTCCGAGAGATACTCCTGCTGGCGGCGCATGCGGGCCTCGTTCGTGCCCACGCCGATGGACCGGCGGCTGCGCACGAAAAGCTCGGCCTGATCGCCATGGAGGGTGACGGTCGCCCCAGGCGCCATGGAGGGATCAAAGGCAGAGAAATCGTCCTCGATGGTGACGGTGACACCGCCCGCCCAATCGTTTAGCGCGGCGATGCCGTCCAGGTTCATGGCGGCGTAGAAATCCACCGGCGCGCCCAGCAGCAGGTTGGAGACCGCGTCCGCGGTGAGCAGGCAGCTCTGTTCCCTGCCGTCGCCAAAGCCGTGCGAGAGGCAGATCTGCGCCGTGCGCACGCCGGATTTGTTCCCCAGCACGCCCAGGATGGTGATCGGCGTCATGGTATCGCGGTCGATCTGCACCTGGGCGACGCGCTTCCGGCCGCCGTCCACGACCAGCAGGCGGAGGAAATCCGCCTGGCCGCCGTTGCGGTATCCGGTAACTTCGACGTCGCCATCGCGGTCCACACCCATGAGCAGGACCGTCGTCAGGTTGGCGCGGCGGCTGTAGGACACGCCGTCCACCTCGATGGTATCGACGTGTCGGCCGCTGTATTCTCCGCGTGGCTCGGGCTTGGCGGTCTTCGCGTCCCACCACCTGAGCACCAGGTACAGCCCCGAGGCCAGAGCGGCGATCACAAGGACGGCCGCGACCAGGGTCAGCCTGCTATCTCTCTTCTTATGCGTCAAGACGAGGCTTCCCCCTTCCCAGATAGCGGCATAGGCTACAGATTAACCCAACTTAACCTATACTACTGCGTATCATTATACACCCTCCCCCTTTCCGTGCGCAATATTTTTTTCCTGATTTCTGTTACTCTTCCGTTACATTGCGCGCATTCCCGCGAAAAAAGCCCGTCTCCCGCAAAAGCGGGAGACGGGCGCGATGGTCTGGTTCACCGAAAGGGATTATTCCGCGGGAGCCTCTTCCACGGCGACGATGCGGCCTTCGCCGTAGGGGTTCTCGTACCCGGCGCCGATGACGCCGCCCAGAGTGCCGGTGATGTAATCGATCAGCACCTGGTTGTCGAGCTTGACCTCATCCTGCAGGATGGTGCAGCCCGCGAACATGGAGTAGCCGTCGCCCTGGTTCTTGAGCATGTAGTTGTGGGAAGCCAGGGTGTAGGTCTTGTCGAGATCGAGCGGCTCGCCGCCGACCATGACGTTCTTGACGCGGTACTCGCCCGCCACGCCGGAGAACATGGTGTTCTCATCCTGGGTGCAGGTGCTCTCGAGGTAGGTGTGGATCTCGTAGGTCAGGCCGGAGACCTGCAGGAAGCCGCCGTTCTCGCCGGGGACCGCGTGGGCGCCCCACTCGAGCGCGTCGAGAATCTGCTGGCCAGTGACTTCGATCACGCACATGGCGTTGCCGAAGGGATGCACCTTGATGATATCGCCCATGGTGATATCGCCCGCGGGGATGGCCACGCGGATGCCGCCGCCGTTGACGAAGGCGATGTCCGCGCCGGACTGGTCGCGATAGGCGTCGGCGCACAGATCGCCGAGGTTGGTCTCCGCGCGGCGGACGATACGCACGGCCTTGCCGTTGGCGTCCACGGCCTCGGGATCATTGATGACCAGATCCACGGCGGTGGTGGCTACGACTTCGTCCAGCTGCTCGTTGAGCGCGCTGATGACGGTGGCGACCTCCTCGCCCACCTCGTTGGTCAGGCCGAGGAGCTCGGGCGCGGAGACCTTGTTGTTCCACATATAGACGCCGGCGGACAGCGTGCCGTCCTTGGCGATGCGCAGATAGCCGATGCCCTCGAGCTTGGTGCCGCAGGCGCTGCGGAGCACGTCCTCGCCGTCCTTGTTCTGCACGGTGGCCTGATAGGTATCATGGCTGTGTCCGTCCAGGAAGGCGTCGATGCCGGTGGTGTTGGCGATCACGTCGGCGTAGGTCCAGGGCTCGCACTCGGTCTCGTTGCCCATATGGCCCATGACCACCACGTAATCGGCGCCGGCCTCGCGGGCGGAATCCACGGCGGTCTGCACGGCGTTGTAGACGCCCTCGCCGGTCTCATCCTGGAAGAAACCGTAGACGAAGTTGCCCTCGTCGTCCTGGAAGTAGCGCGGGGTGGAGCTCGTCAGGGTCTTCGGGGTGGTGACGCCCACGAAGGCGATCTTCACGCCGTCGAATTCCTTGATGACGTAAGGCTCGAAGATCAGCTCGCCGCTCTTGTTGAAGTTGCAGCTGATGTAGGGGTACTCGGCCTTCTCGGTGAGCTCGAGGAAGCGCTCCATGCCATAATCGAACTCGTGATTGCCGGGGATGGCGACGTCGTAACCGACAGCGTTCATCAGGTACACCATGGCCTCACCCTTGGTGACGGTGCCGATAGGCTCGCCCTGGATGGCGTCGCCGTCGTCCACGAGCAGGGTGTAGTTGCCCGCCGCCTCGAAGGCGTCGCGCACGGCCTTGACGCCCGCCAGGCCGAAGCCCTGGTCGATGCCGCAGTGCATGTCGCTGGTGAAGAGGATGACCACATCCTGGCTCAGACCCGCTTCGGCGTCCGCGAAGGCGACGCCGCCGAGCACCATAGCCAGGGCCATGAGGAGAGCGAGAAGCTTCTTCATGAGGGAACCGCTCCTTTCTTTTGTCCGGAAAAAGGGAATGGATTGCCGCCAAAATTATAGCATCCCCATTCCGTTTCCGCAATGGGGATGCCCTTCTCTTTACAATTCGCGGACGTGCGTGGCGAGCATGTCCGCGTGGTGGGTCCAGAGGACGTTCGGGTAGCGGTGGATGGCGCGGGTGTAATCGTTCCACTCCTCGGCGGGAGTAAAGGCGCCCATGTGGTAGCGGACGCAGGCCACTTCCTCTTCCGTGAGGCGGCAGAGCGTCGAAAGCAGCATGACGCTCTTCTCGCCGTGGCCCTTGAGGAGGCTATCCTCGCGGTAGACGTACCCCTCCGGCCCGGCGGCGAACTGGTCCGCCTTGCACAGATCGTGAAAAAAACCGACGATCACCGGGCTCTCCGGCCGCCCCCAGACAAGGCCGTTGCGCTCGGTCAGCTCCGCGAGCAGGCGCGTCACCGTGAGAGAGTGGTCGAACAGGCCTCCCTCGTAGCTGCAGTGGTACACCGTCGAGGCGGGCGCGGTGAAAAAGCCGCGCTCTGTCAGGTATTCCTCGCACGAAAAAGGCAGTTTCGGCGCGATCTCCCTCCGGAACAGCTCCAGCCTCTCCTCCAGGGTCCGCATAGGTCTCCTCCCCTTCCCTATGGTTCTTTTTGACATTATACCATGTTTGTCGGCGTGCCTTCCGTGGGCCCGCCGACACGGGATCCTTCGGATTCCTAAACTGGATGACACCATGTTTGTCGGCGTGCCTTCCGGGGCCCGCAGACATGGAATCCTTCGGATTCCTAAACCGGATTATACCACGTTTCCCGTCCCGGCGCACGAAAAGAGCGGGCCTGCCTTGCCGGCGGCCCGCTCCTGCGCAGTCCGTATCAGTATTCGAATTCGCCCTCGAAGACGAGGGTCGCGCCGCCGGAGAGGACGATCCGCTCGTCGGTGCAGTTCACCGTTAAATCTCCGCCCGCGAGCTTCACCGTCACGTCCTTGCCCGCGTCGCACAGGCCCAGGCGCACAGCCGCGGCCACCGCGGCGCAGGCGCCGGTCCCGCAGGCCAGGGTCTCGCCGTTGCCCCGCTCCCAGACGCGCACTCTCAGGGCCGTGCGGCTGATGGGGCGCACGAACTCCGTGTTGACGCGTTCCGGGAAAACGTCGGCGTACTCGAACATGGGGCCGACCTTCTCCAGGGGGATCTGATCGATGGCGTCCGCGAAGACGACGCAATGCGGGTTGCCGACAGAAACGCAAGTGGCGCGGTACTCTTCCCCGCCGATCTCGAGGGGCGCGTCCACCATCTCCGTATGTTCCGTGCGCACGGGCACGTCCGCCGCCGCGAAGGAGGCCCTGCCCATATCCACGGACACGGAATGCGCCTTGCCGTCTCGCAGGAACAGCCTCAGCCTGTGGACTGCGCCGCCCGCCTCGATGGAGAGGATCTCGCTGCGCACGTAGCCCTTGTCGTAGAGGTATTTGGCCACGCAGCGGATGGAATTGCCCGCCATGCGCCCTTCGCTGCCGTCGCGGTTGAAGGATCGCATTTTGGCGTCCGCCACGCGCGAAGGCTCGATGAGGACGATCCCGTCGCCGCCGATGCCGTAGTGCGGCGCGCACAGTTGCACGCACAGGCTCTCCGGGCAGGTGATGCCGCCGTCGAAATTCTCCACGAAGATGTAATCGTTGCCGCAGGAGTGCATCTTGGCGAAGGGGATGCGCCTGCGCCAGCGCCGCATGTTGTTGATATCCACCAGCTCCACGCTGCGCGCGGTGAAGCGGCTGGCGATGATCTCCGCCAGGGCGCTGGCCGTATCCAGCGAAGTCAGACAGGGGATGCCCAGGAACATCGCCTTGCGGTGCAGGACCGTATAATCGCCGACCGTGGCGTCCTTGACCGCGCCGGTGTAGACGATATAATGCAGCCGGCCGCTCTCCATGAGGCGCGTGATCTCGTCGTTTTCCGTGGCATTGGCCACGCTCTGGACCGGCACGCCGATGGCGGCGATGGCCGCCGCGGTGCCCGCGGTGGCGTAGAGAGCGAGGCCGAGGTCCGAAAAACGCTTGGCCAGGGAGACGATCTCCTGGTAGTCGCTCTCCTCCACGCTCAGGAGCACGCCCGGCTTCTCGCGGCTGTAGGGCGAGGGCACGGAGAAGCCCGCGGCCGTCAGGCCCTTGAAGAGCGCCTCCGGCATGCTCTTGCCGAGGCCCAGCACCTCGCCGGTGGATTTCATCTCCGGCCCGAGGATGGAATTGGCGTCGCTGAGCTTTTCGAATGAGAACACCGGCACCTTCACCGCGAAGTACGGCGGAGTGCGGTACAGGCCCGTGCCGCAGCCCAGATCGCGGATCTTCGCGCCGAGCATCACCCGGGCCGCCAGATCGACCATGGGCACGCCCGTCACCTTGCTGATGTACGGCACTGTGCGGGAGGCGCGCGGGTTCACCTCGATGACGTAGAGCTCGCCCTCGTGGATCAGGTACTGAATGTTCACCAGGCCCTTCGTGCCCAGGGCCAGGGCCAGCGGCTCCGAGCAGGAGCAGATCTTTTCCAGGAAGCGGTCGGAGAGGTTCCAGGGCGGATAGACGGCGATGGAATCTCCCGAATGCACGCCCGCGCGCTCGATATGCTCCATGATCCCGGGAATCAGCACGTCCTCCCCGTCGGAGATCACGTCCACTTCCAGCTCCGTGCCGGGCATGTATTTGTCCACCAGCACGGGGTTTTCAATGCCCTGGGCGAGG
>CACZOT010000239.1 GCA_902782795.1 uncultured Eubacteriales bacterium
CCCTGCCAGCGCTGGTGCGCCGCCGAGGGCCCCGAGGGCGGCCTCGCGGTGTGCAACGACGGAAAATACAGCTACTCCGCCCCGAAGGGCGAGCTGCGCTGCACCCTGGCCAATTCCTCGATCTTTGCCGATCATTACGGCCAGGAGCACCGCGACGCCGACTGCCGCTGCATGGATCTGGGCCGCCAGACGTTCCGCCTGGCCCTTCTGCCCTTTGCGGGCGAGACGCCCCTGGCGCGGCTGGACCGCCTCGCCGAGGAGCTCAACATGCCCATGCCCTGGGTCGTGGAAACGTACCACGCCGGGCCATTGCCGGAGAGCGGCTCCCTCCTGGGCGGGCCGCTGCCGGAAAACGTCCGCCTGAGCGCAATCAAGCGCGCGGAGGACGGCCGCGGCTCTGTCGCGTGGCTGTGGGAGACGGCGGGGAGGGCCTGCGCCGGGCGATTGGACCTGCCCGGCCTCGGCCGCGCGATCGATTTCGCGCTGCCTCCCTTCGGCCTGAAGACCTTCTATCTGCCGGACGACACCGCTCTTCCCGCGCGGGAAGTCCTCCTCACGGAATGGGAAACCGATACGCAAGAAAATGGAGGCGGCAAAAATGGGTAAGAACATCGTCGTGGTCAACGCCGGGCCGAGGCGTGGCTGGAACACGGATATCCTCGTCAGCGAAGCCGCGAGGGGCGCAGAGGAGGCGGGCGCGCAGATCCTGCGGTTCGATCTGTACCGCCTGGAGCGCTTCACCGGCTGCATCTCCTGCTTTGGCTGCAAGCGCGAGAAGAACAAGGGCCGCTGCGTCTGCCGGGATGGGCTCACGCCGGTGCTGGACGCCATCCGCGAATCGGACGGGCTCATCATCGGCTCGCCCAACTACCTCTCGGAGCTGACCGCGTCCTTCCGCGCTCTGTACGAACGGCTCATCTTCCAGAGCCTTACCTACAACCGCGAGGAGCCCTGCTGCAAGGAGCGCAGCGTGCCGGTCCTGCTGATCATGACGAGCAACGCCCCGGACACGGCCTATCGCGGCCTCCTGGAGGGGTACAGGCAGACGCTGGACCGCTTCGTGGGGCCGGCGGAGGTGCTCGTCAGCGGGGACACGCTGCAGGTGCGCGATTACGCGGCTCTGGACTGGCCCTGGACCCTCTTTGACCCCGAGGAAAAACAGCGCCGTCGGGAGGAGATCTTCCCGCAGGAGCGGAAGGCCGCCAATGAGAAGGGCGCGGCCCTCGCCCGGCGTTGAGGGCAAAAAACGAGGCGAGCCGCTTTTAGGCGGGCCCGCCTCGTTGAAGATTCTGCGCGTTTTCAGGGCAGCGCGACCGGCACAGAAGCCGTGCGCTCCGCCTCGGCCAGGTCGGCCAGAGTCTCCAGGCCGGTCTTGCGGTACATGAAGCAGTTGAGCTGCCGGTAATCGGAAACGAGATCGTTCAGGTGCTGGTAGAGCACTCCTTCGCCGGTGTAGGTGGGGCTCATGATGAGGAAATTCCTCCAGTCCATGTAGGTGGTGGGGCCCTCGTAGCCGTAGATCACGACCCAGTGCTCGTAGCCGCCGTGCGTGTACAGCCTGTGCGCCATGACGGGGTTCCCGGCCTGAAGCTGCCGGTAGACGTTCTCCGCGCCGAGGCCGAAGCTGTGGAAATAGCCCTCAAGCGGCAGAGGCACGACGTTCGCGGATTTTTCGGGCGTCTCGGTGATGCTCTCCCAATCCACGTCCGGGTTGCGAGCGGCGATCACGGCATGGTATACGCGCGTGTCGTCGCTGGGATAGCCCTTGGCGTAGGCTTCGATCATGCTCACGCAGGCGACGCCGCAATCGACGTAGCCGCCATTTTCGGATACGTCTACGCTGACGTCCGCGGGGTTGACGGATGCGGGAATGGTGTAGGAAAGCCGCTGCCCGAACGCGGGGATGCCGCTGATCTCGATGCTCTCGAAATCCGCGAGGGCGGGAACAATGCCCAGCCAGAGCAGCGCCGCGGTCAGCAGCAGCGCGAGCCTTCGCCAAACGCTATTTCGCACGCGGACACCTCCCCCGATTCTTTCATATACAACTACAGATTGAAATTTTAACTTGTTCTTTTTTCTTTGTCAATATAACGGCCTGTGACACTTTTTCATCATGAAACGGAAGAAATCAGGGCTGCGTATATCAATACCGCAAATACGGGAATTCTAGTGCGTTGATTATATGTAAAGAACATGTTATTCACATCAGGATTGACGAGAGGAAGCCGGGAAGGTACAATACCCTTGTCCCGGACGTAGACGGCTCGCGGGGAAAGCGGAATCGCCCCGCTACAGCGAAGAGAGGAAGAAAACAGATGCGCGGAAATCTCTGGAACGAACGATTGGAGACTGCCATGCGCGCGGCCCGGGAGGCGGGGGCGGCGCTGCTGGCGCACCCGTCCTTCACCGTGACGCACAAGAGCGCCAATGATTACGTCACCGACGCCGATCGTGGCAGCGAGGAGCGCATCCGCTCCATCCTCCTGGGCGAATGGCCTCAGGACGGCTTCCTCGGCGAGGAGGAGGGGGAGAGCGCGGGCCGGGGCGGCCGCTGGATCGTGGATCCCATCGACGGCACGACGAATTTCATCTTCGATCTGCCCCTGTACACCATCTCCATCGCTTACGAGGAGGCAGGCGAGCTGGTCCTCGGCTGCGTGTATTGTCCGCGCCTGGACGAGATGTACACCGCGGTGCGCGGCCAGGGTGCGTTCTGCAACGGGAAGCCCATCCGCGTGCGGGAGAATGCCGTACTGCGCGACGCACTCGTGGGCATGTCTTTCGCCCACCGCAGCGAGAGGGCGGGCGAGCGCATGCTGCGGGCCATTCCCCTCCTGCGGGAAGGCTGCTCGGATATGCGCCGCCTGGGCAGCGCCGCGCTGGATCTGTGCTTCGTCGCCTGCGGCCGCTACGACGCCTACGTCGAGCTGGCGCTGTATATCTACGATATCGCCGCCGGAATGGTCATCCTGCGCGAGGCGGGCGGCGTTGTGGAGGCCTGGCCGGGAGACGCGCAGCCCGTCGAGAAGAGCGGCAACGTCTTCGCCAGTTCCCGCGCCATCCACGAGCCCCTGCGGGAGCTCCTCGCATGTGTTCCGGAAAAGTAGACTGCAGAACGGCCGGTCATTGAAAAAATAGACATTTCACCATCGGAACCTCTATGCCGGTCAGCGGTTCGCCCTCTATAATACGAACTGCAAGGGGGAAAGCACAAACCCCCGAAAAACGACCGCAAGGAGGTTCCTTCCATGAAAAAGATCTTTTGCCGCGTCCTGAGCCTGGCTCTTCTCGCCGCAATGCTGGTGCCCACGTTCTGCACCGCCGCGCTGGCCGCCAACGTCTGCAGCGCGGTGTATGGTTCCACGGCCCGCTCCTGCACCTTTACCGTGAAGACGGATTCCGGCTTCATCCTCGGGCAGAAGATCACCCTGACGCAGTCCAAGGGCACGGCGAAGGGCAAGTGGATGTACGACGACAAGTACTATTCCTCCTGGGGCCTCTACCGCGTGACGGTGGAGCGCGTCTCCGGCTCGGGCAAGGTGCCCGCCGAGAAGACCTGGTACGGCCGGGATTGCACCCTCTCCCTGGGCAAGAACACCACCTACCGCATCACCGTCACCCCGCTCAACAACGAGATGTACACCAAGCACATGTTCTTCCTCTTCTACGGCTGGTCCAGGAACGCCACCTGGTCGGTCAAGAAGACCACCCACATCACCCTCTGCCAGTGAGGAACAGGCCATGACGGACAGGGAATTTCTCGATCTGGAGATCGACCGGCTCTCGGAGGCCGAAGCGCGCAAAACGGGCTTGGGGATCCTGGGCGAACTGGTGCCCCAGCTCCGCGAGGGCGCGCTCCGCAACGGCGGGATCCTGGCGGCTCTGCTCGCCGCGGCCGTGATCGCGGGCATGGATAACATCCCCGCCTACGCGGCCATGGGCGCCGCGGCGGTCATGTGGACCCGGTTCTTCGAATCGCTCCACAGCTTCCGAGGCGCGAGGCGGCTGCTGCGGCAGTTCGAGGAGAACACCTATCCCGACGGCTACCGCGCCTTCCTTCATGAGCTCCAGGGCCATGCGATGCAGAAGGCCGCGCAGCTGAAAACGCGCCCGAAAAAGGAGAAGGACCGCCTGGACAGCGCCGACCCGCCTCTGCTATAATGGAGCGCGCCCCGTCCCGGGGCAGGAGCGGAGGCGACGCCATGCGCGTTCTCGATATCGATCTGGATTTCTTCCTGGCGGATTGCTGCCCGCTGGCCGCGATAGGGGAGCGCCCCGCTCTCGCGGGGCACGAGCCCTGGATGGAGGCTACGGTGGTCCGCTTCCTGGAGGAGCAATGCGGCCTCTCGACGGCGCGTCCGCTGCCCGGCCGAATGATGGAGACCCACGACGGCGCCGTGCGCTTCTGGGACGAACGCCTGCGCGAAGGGACGTTGACCGCGCCCTTCCGCGTCACACATGTCGACGCCCACAGCGACCTGGGCATCGGCAAGCCCGGGCCGGGGTTCGCGCTCAATACCGTCCTGGCGCGCCGACCTGAAGCGCGCGCGGATATCCCCGCCTACTACGGGCAAAAGCAGCTGGACGAGGCCAATTATCTCCTCTTCGCGCTGGCCTTCCGCTGGGTGGGCGAGCTGGACAACGTGCGCAACCCGCGCTCGCGGCCCGATATCCCCAGGGAGATCCTCGCGCCGGGGCAGAGCGATTTGATCCGCCTGAGCTCCTTCGTCTCGCGGTTTTTTGAGGGAACGAATGGCCCGGAGCCGGAGATCCCCTTCCACGTCTATGAGGACTACACGGCCTTTTCCGCTCCGGGAGATTTCGATTTTCTGACCGTGGCCGTCTCTCCGCGCTATGCCCCGCGGGAGGCGGAAGCGCTCTTGCCTGTGTTCGAGCGCTACATCCGGCCCGTGTAGGCAAGCCCTTTTCCACAGCCCCCGGCCGTCGGCAAAACGCCGCCCGCCGGGGGTTCTGTTTCCAAACGAAACGGTCATAAGCCTGCGCCCGCCGCCGCGCCGCCTGGCCGTGGGTGACGGTGACGACGCCGCGGTCGCTGGGGCAATGAATCGCCACCGAGAGAGATTGGGCGGCTTTTCGCCGCGCCACGGCGCCTTCATGCGCAAGCTCCAATCCCCGCTGCCGAGCTCGGCGCTTTACACGCGGAAGGATATAAGGTATACTTAC
>CACZOT010000240.1 GCA_902782795.1 uncultured Eubacteriales bacterium
AAGCGCCGAACTGGTCGTCCTGCGGGAAATACCTCTACTACAATTCCAACGGCCGCATCTTCCGCTTCGAGCTGGCCACCGGCGAGAGCCTGGAGATCGACACGGGCTTTGTGGACAACTGCAACAACGACCACGTCCTTTCTCCGGACGGCAGGGCCATCGCCATCAGTCACGGCACGCGCGAGGACCACAGGTCCCGCGTGTACACCGTGCCGCTCACGGGGGGAACGCCGCGTCTGATCACGCCCATGGCGCCGAGCTATCTGCACGGCTGGTCGCCGGACGGCAAGACGCTGGCCTACTGTGCCGAGCGCGAGGGCGAATTCGATATCTACACCATCCCTGTGGAAGGCGGATTGGAGAAGCGGCTCACCACTGCGCCCGGCCTCAACGACGGCCCGGAGTTCGACAGCGCGGGAGAGTACATCTGGTTCAACTCCGTTCGCACCGGCCTTATGCAAGCCTGGCGCATGCGCGCGGACGGTTCCGAGCAGACCCAGATGACCTTCGATCTCCAGTGGAACACCTGGTTCCCGCACATCTCTCCGGACAGGAAGCGCGTGGTGATGATCTCCTATCACGTGGGCGATCTCAAGCCCAACGAGCACCTGCCTCACAAGAACGTGGCCCTGCGCCTCATGGACGCCGAGGGCGGCGAACCGCGGATCCTCGTGGAGCTCTTCGGCGGGCAGGGGACCATCAACGTCAACTCCTGGGCGCCGGACAGCCGCCGCTTCGCCTTCGTACGCTACCGCATTCGAGGGCAGGAATAAGAAAAGGTGTATCCGGCCCGGCCCAGCCGGTCCGAGTACATAAATCCCTGGAAAAAAAGGAATGGAGGAACGGTCATGAAGAAGAGAAACGTCTCAATCGCGCTCCTGCTCATCGCCGCGATGGTCTTCAGCGTCGTCGCCTTTGCCGACAACGCCGACGGCCCGCTCACGCCGTATGAGGAACCGGTCAGCCTCTCCTGGGCTGTGCAGGCATCCGCCGTACAGCAGTTCATCGATGGCGATACCTACGAGAACAACGTCTGGTCCCGCCTGATCAAGGACAAGCTCAATATCGACCTGGAGGTCGCGTTCTCCGCCGATATCTCCACCGACGCCTATAACAACAAGATGAATATCCTCCTGGCGTCCGGCGAGTTCCCGGATATCGTGCGCTACTCCAACCGTACCTTCTTCAAGCAGGCGGTCGAGGCCGGATACCTCCAGCCCATCGGCGAGGTCTTCGAGCAGTACGCCACCGACGCCGTCAAGCAGTATGAGATCGATTACGCCGACGCCTTCGACGGCGCCCGCATCGACGGCGAGCTCTGGGCTTTCCCGTACATGAACGACCACTTCCATCAGGCCGCGTTCCTCTGGATCCGCGACGATTGGCTCGAGAACACCGGCTCCGTCCCGCCCACCACGGTGGATGAGATGGTCGAGCTGGCCCGCAAGTTCACCTTCGAGGATCCCGACGGAAACGGCGTGGACGACACCTACGGCTTCGGCCTGGCGGGCAGCGTCGTGCAGTCCAACTACGGCACCCTCCTCGGCCTGGCCGGCGCGTTCGGCGTCCCCGGCTACGGCAACACCGGCGTCTTCTACCGCGGCGAGGACGGCAAGATGACCTTCGCCTACCTCCAGCCCGGCATGAAGGAGTGCCTCTCCCTCGTGCACGACATGTTCGAAGAAGGCCTCATCGATCCGGACTTTACCGCTGAGAACGTCGCCTCCATGGAGGACGATGTCGCCAACGGCAAGATCGGCATGATGTATCACATGAACTGGGGCACCTGGCATCCCTACAACTATTCCTACCAGCAGAGCGGCGTCATCACTCGCCCGTACCCGATCCCCACTCAGGAGGGCTACGAGCCGAGGATGGGCATCAACTCCAACAAGACCGGCGACCTCTTCATGATCAGCGCCGAGTGCGAGCATCCGGAAGCCGCCATCAAGATCCTCAACCTGTACGAGGCCACCGCGATCTCCTCTCCTGACCCGAAAGACTTCCAGGTCTACTGGGCCAACGAGCAGTATCGCTTCTGCCCGATGTACATCGGCATCCCGACCGAGAACTTCGCGCCCATCCTGCACAAGGCTCTGAACGCGGGCACCTCCGAGGGCCTCACCGGCACCGCTCTTGAGTACTACAACTACGTTGTGGGCTTCGAGAACGGCACCCTCGCCAGCGATACCAACGCCTATGGCACCTGGGGCCAGATGTTCGTGGACGGCTTCGGCGGCTCCATGAAGATCGCTCTGGAGTACAAGGACAAGGGCTGGCTCGTCACCAACGAGATGGCCAACGACCTGCCGGAGATCTGGGTGCAGAACTCCTCCGTGCTGGGCGATATGGTCGACACCTGGTTCGTCGATATCATCATCGGCAACAAGCCGGTGGATTCCTTCGACGAGTTCGTGGACGCCTGGCTCGCCGCCGGCGGCCAGCAGACCCTGGACGAAATGGAAGTCCTCTATCCCGCCAAGTAAGGGGCAAATCTTTTGATCCCTGACCCTGGCGCGGGCCCCGCGCCCGCGCCAGGGTACTTCGTTTACTCAGCGCGCCGACCGGCGCGCAGCAGGGTGGTGTTTCCATGCAGGCGCAAGGAAGAAAAAGGAAGGGACGCTTCCGCCGGGAGCTGCCCCTGGTCGTCATGCTACTGCCCGCCGTCGTGCTCGTCGCCATTTACAGCTACGGCTCCATGGTCGGCATCGTCATCGCCTTCCAGAAATTCAAGCCGGCCAACGGCTTTTTTGGCTCGCCCTGGGTGGGCCTGGAGAACTTCCGCAACCTGTTCACCATGCCCACAATCGGCCAGGTCATCTATAACACCGTGGTGATCTCTCTGAGCAAGATGATCGGCGGCATCGTGGTGCCGGTGCTCTTCGCGCTGCTGCTCAACGAAGTCGGCAGCGTGTTTCTCAAACGCGCGTACCAGACCATGGTGTACCTGCCGCACTTCCTCTCCTGGGTCATCCTCGCAGGCATCTTTACGGATATCCTCTCGCGCGACGGCATCGTCAACCTGATGATCAAGGCCCTCGGCGCGCAGCCGGTGGGCTTCTTGAGCAACCAGCGCATCTTCCCCGTGACGATGATCGTCACGGACATCTGGAAGGGCTTCGGCTTTGGCTCGGTCATCTACCTGGCCGCGCTGACCGGCATCGATCAGAACCTTTACGAGGCCGCCGAGATCGACGGCGCGGGCCGCCTCCAGCAGACGATCCACGTCACGCTCCCGGGCATCCTCTCGACGATCGTGCTGATGACGGTCCTGAGCCTGGCCAACATCCTCAACGGCGGGTTCGATCAGATCTACAATCTCTACACGCCCGCCGTGTACGCTACCGGCGATATCCTGGATACCTTCGTCTTCCGCCTGGGCATCAACAACGCGCAGTTCGCGCTCTCCACGGCGGCGGGCCTGTTCAAATCCATCGTCTCGCTGGTGTTCATCGTCATGTCTTATTGGCTGGCCGACCGCTTCGCCGGCTACCGCGTCTTCTGACGGCGGAAAGGAGGTACGAACATGAAGAGAAAAGCCTCCCGGGGAAGGGTCGTCTTCCTCGTGTGCAATTATATCCTCCTGACGCTGATCGCCCTGATCTGCGTGCTGCCGTTTGTGAACCTGCTGGCGATCTCGTTCTCCAACAAGACCGCCGTGGCCGCGAATCAGGTTTCCTTCTGGCCGATCGGGTTCAACGTGGCGGCGTATGAATTCATCCTCAACAACCGCCAGTTCCTCACAGCCCTGGGGATCACCGTGCGCCGCACTGTTCTGGGCGTGGCGATCAACCTGGCCCTGATGGTCCTGACGGCCTATCCGCTCTCGAAATCCCCCCAGGAATTCCGCCTGCGCACGGTGTTTTCCTGGTTCTTCGTAGTGACGATCCTCTTTAACGGCGGCCTGATCCCCACCTACATGGTCGTCAAATACACCCACATCATGAACACCATATGGGCCCTGGTGCTGCCGGGCGCGGTACAGGTCTTCAACATGCTGGTGGTCATGAACTACATGCGCTGTCTGCCGCACGAATTGCAGGAGGCCGCCTATATCGACGGAGCCGGGCACTACAAGACCCTTTTCCAGGTGATTCTGCCCGTGTGCAAGCCGACGCTGGCCACCGTGACGCTGTTCGCCTTCGTCGGCCACTGGAACAGCTGGTACGACGGCATGATCTACATGAATACGGTGGACAAGTACCCCCTGCAGACGTATCTGCAGACCATCGTCATCAACCCGGAAGCGTTCTTCCGCAACGCCACGAACATCTCCGAGGAGCTGGGCAAATTCCTGAACCTCGTCAGCGCGCGCACCACCAATGCCGCCCAGATGTTCCTGGCCATGATCCCGATCCTTTGCATCTATCCGTTCCTGCAGAAGTATTTCACCACCGGCCTGGTCATGGGCAGCGTCAAGGGCTGACCGGAAAGTAGACAAAGAGGGGAGAGCATACCCATGAAAACGCATGTGCGCAAGGAAGGCTTCATCCAGATCAACATCGTCGTCCGCGATATCGAGAAGGCCGCCGCCAAATGGGCGGAGCTTCTGGGCATCGAGACGCCCGCCATCCGCCTGAACCACCTGGAGGGAGGCGACCACTATACCTATCGCGGCGAACCCGTCTCCTGCGATCTCAAAGTCTGCAATATCGATATGGGCTCCTTCGTCATCGAGCTGCACGAACCCTGCGGCGGGCCCAGCTCCTTCCAGGAATTCCTGGATAAACACGGCAACGGTGTGCACCACCTGGGCTTTGAGGTCGGCGCGGACCGCGACAGGGTCATTGCCCAGATGACCGCGGACGGTTATAATACGGACAGGACCCTGGGCATCTACCCGGGCAGCAGCTGGACCATCGTGGACAGCGAGGACGACCTGGGCGTAAACCTGAACATCAAGCCCGTTCGCTGAGCGGGCGGGGGAGGCGGTCGTATGCGATTTGGCGGCATCATCTTTGGCCGGTGGGAGACCCCAGAGGAATGGGCGCTCGCCGCGAAAAGGGCGGGGTATTCCGCGGTGTATTTTCCCGTGGATTACCGCGCCGAGACCGCGCTGATCGACGGATACGTGCGCGCCGCGCGCGAGGCGGATCTGGTCATCAGCGAGATCGGCGTGTGGAACAACCTGCTGGACCGCGACCAGGCCCGGCGCGAGGCCAACTTTCAGCGCGCCGTCCACCAGCTGGAACTGGCCGATTACGTCGGCGCGAACTGCTGCGTGAACATCGCGGGCTCCTATTCCGAGCAGTGGGACGGCCCGCATCCGCAGAACCTCACGCCGCGCGCGTTCGCCGAGATCGTGGAGACGACGCAGCGCGTCATCGACAGCGTACATCCGAAGCGGACGGCCTATTCCCTGGAGCCTATGCCCTGGATGTACCCAGACAGCGCCGATTCCTACCTCGATCTCATCCGCGCAGTAGATCGCAAGGGCTTCGCGGCGCATCTGGATATCGTTAACGTCCTCACCAGCCCGCAGCTGGTCTACCGCAGCGCCGAGGTCATCGACGAGTGGTTCGACAAGCTCGGGCCGCACATCCGCTCCTGCCACGCCAAGGATATCCGCCTCGGCGGCAAGCTCACCGTACACCTGGACGAATGCCGCCCGGGCACGGGCTTGGTCGATTACGAGACGTATATCCGCCGCGCCGACCAGCTGCGGGATGAGCGCGTCTGCCTGATGCTCGAACACATGACCGAGGAGGAGGACTACATCCAGGCAACGAAGTTCGTCAAGGAGACCGCCGCGCGAATCGGCGTCGCCCTTTGAACCCCACTCAAAAAAGACCGCCCGTTCCGCAAAAGACGCGGAGCGGGCGGTCCTTTTTTCGTTCAATCCATATCGAAGATGCCGCCCTCGAGGGCGCTGCGCGCGGCGAGGATGTAGCGGCTCGTATCCAGCGGGTCGACGTTGCGCCGCGCAGCCGTCGCGCCCTTTTCCAGCGGGCACTCCCGGTAGCCGTGCAGCCGGGCGCTCATGCTGCCGCGTCCGCCCGTCACCTGGGCCAGCTTCATGGGATACTCCATGCTCTCGGCCACGGGCACCATCGCCACGACCGCGGCGCTGTCGTCCGCCGTGCGCACCTCAGAAACCTCGCCGCGCATGGCGGTGACGTCCGTCATGACGCGCCCGACGCATTCCTGCGGAACGCGCAGCCGCAGCTCGAGCACAGGTTCGAGCAGGGTCGAGCCGCCGCGCGCCAAACCGTCCTGGATGGCCCATGGCGTGGCGACGATGAAATCCAGCGGGTGGGTGTGAAACTGGTGGTGGCTGCCGCCCACGAGCGTGATATCCACGTCCGTGACTTCCCAGCCCAACCGCCCCTGATGCAGCGCCAGAGGCAGGGCCTGCTCGACCTGGTGCTGGTATCTGGGGGCGATATCCTGCCCGGAGACCTCCGAACGGAATTGCACCCCGCTGCCGCGCGGCCCGGGCTTGATGAGAAAGCGCAGGATGGCCCAGCAGGGTTTGGGCATGGTGTAGGCCGCGAAGCCCTCCGCCTCGCGGGCGATGGTCTCGCGGTAGATGACCGTGGGCTTTTCAAAACGAGCGCCAAGGCCAAAGCGCGTCCGGAGCGCCTCCTCGAGGATCTCCATCTGGATCGCGCCCATGACTTCGACGTGCAGTTCGCCTGTGGAGCGCACGTGCCGGGCATGCAGGAGCGGGTCCTCGTCCGAGAGCTCCATGCACGCCGCGGCGAGCGCGGGCATCTCCTCTTCGCGCTCGGGCAGGACGCGCACCGTCATGACAGGCGTCTTCAGCGCGCCGAGGCGCACCTTGCGGGGCAGGGAGGCCTCGCTGCCGATCACCTGGCCGATGCGCATCTGCCCGACGCCGTATACGATGCCGATCTCGCCCGCGGAAAGGCTGCCCGCGTCGGCAAGGTCCGCGCCGCGAATCTGCGTGATCTTCGATTGCACCATCGTCCGCTCCTGGGTGAGCGGGTCGATCCGGCCGGGCAGGGAGATGGCCGCGCGCGTTTCCAATCGGCCGCCGTACAGGCGCATCCAAACGCCCTTGCCGAGCGTCTTGTCACGCGTCACGGCGAAGGCCACGCCGCAGAGATCCCCTCCGTCGCGCGGGGCGGGGAGCCATTCCAGCACGGCGTCGAGGAGCGGCTCAATGCCCTCTCCGCGCAGCGCCGAGCCCGCGAGGATGGGGAAGACCTTGCCCTGCGCCGTGAGCGCGGGCAGGAGCGTGCGCACCTCGCTCTCAGGGATGGTTTCCCCGGCGAGATAGCGCTCCATGAGGCCGTCGTCCGCGTCGGCCACGGCCTCGAGGAGGGAGTCCGCGTCTCCCACGAGCGCAGCGCCAGGCGCGAGGCGCGAGCGGATCTCTCCCGCGGCTCGCCGCGCGTCCGCGCCTTCCCGGTCGGTTTTGTTGACGAAAAAGAGGATTGGCAGGCCCTGTTCGCGCAGAGCCTCGAAGAGCAGCTCCGTCTGGGGCTGTACGCCCTCGACCGCGCTGACCACAATCACGGCGCCGTCAATCGCCCAGAGCGAGCGCTCGATCTCCGCGGAGAAATCCGCGTGGCCGGGGGTGTCGATGAGGTTGATGTCCGCGCCCTTCCAGCGCAGGCGCACGCACGTGGCCCGCACGGAGATGCCTCGACGCTGCTCGACAGGCAGGTTATCCGTATGGGCCGTGCCGCTGTCCACGCTGCCCGCACGGCGGATGGCCCCCGCGCGCAGGAGCAGCTGCTCGGAGAGGGTGGTCTTGCCGGCGTCCACATGGGCGAGTATTCCGATGTTGCGAAGATTTCCCACCATAGCCGTCAGATCTGCCGCGTGACCGGCGGGGCGACGAGGCTACTGCCCTTGGTGAGCGGCCCGTCCAGGTGCACGGCGCGCCACTTTTCCTCAAAGGAGCGGACGTCCTCGTCCGGCAGGGGAGCGCAGTCCAGGCCGAAGAAGCGGCGGCGGAAAGCCTCCGCGCCATCGGCTTGCGCCTCGATGAGGGAGGCGTCCGCGTCACCCATGAGATAGAGCCGCATGGCGACGCCCTCGCCCTGGCAGAGGCGCGTCAGGCGCGGATAATACTGCTCGAGGAGGAAGCGCGCGTAGGTCACGAGCCGCAGGCTCCCGTAGCAGCGGAATTCGTCGCCGTACATCTCCACGGCCACGCTGCGACCGGCGCGCACGGCCTCGATGACGGCGTCATTGCCGTTCTCTTTGGCGAAGCATATGGTGAACAGATGCGCGAACGACGCCGAGCCGATCAACCCGTGCACGTCGCTCGAGCCCACCACGGGCATGCGCAGGCCCTCGGCCCGCAGCTCGGACCAAAGGGCTACGGAGCGGTTGTTCTCGCCCAGGCCCATGCCGCCGAGGAGCTCGTACGCGTCGAAGAGACCGCCCTTCAGGAAGAGGCGCGCCAGGCCCTCCTGCACGTTGTATACGCGCGAACCGCTTGGCCGCCAGAAGGGGTGCGGGAAGACGCAAAGCCCGCCCGCGGCGTGGATGCGCTCCGAGGCCCACATGGCCATGGCGTAGCGCTCGCGGTATGGCTCGGGGATGTCGGCCGGCACGCGCGTGAGGCAATCCGCCACGCCTCGCTTGTATCCGGCGCGGTCGCGGAAATACTGCTCGGTGACGCTCTCGCGCCCGCCCACGTGGATGATGTGCACCATGCTGCCGGGCGTGTGCACCTCCTCACCGCGCACGCGGCGGATCCCCGTGCGCACGCCTTCGAAGGCCTCGTCGATCTCACCGCCGGGGTAGAAGCGGTTGTGGTCCGTCAAGGCGAAGAACTCGTAGCCCTGCTCGCGGAAATGCCCGGCCAGAGCGGCTGGATCGCGCTTGCCGTCGGAGCGGTAGCTGTGGGAATGGAGATCGCCCTTGAGGGGCCGCAGGGCGTAGAGATCCTCCCGGAGGGAGTAGACGTTGAACTCCTGAAGGGGCTTGCCGTCCCGCTCGAGGATGATCAGATGCTGCTGTTCGTCCGGGAAGGTCCAGGGGAAGCGCAGCGCACCGCCATGGGCCTCGGTCTCGCAGAAGCGGTGAGACATGGGCTCGTGGTAGCTCAGCTCGTCCCCGTTGAAGGAGATGACGCGCAGCCGAAAACGCTCGCCCTCCGGCAGGAGGAAGGCGCGCTCGGCGGGGAGGATGGTCATCTCCGTGGGGACGTCCGCGCGCACCACAGAGGGCCAGATGCGGTAGTTTCTCGGGTCGGGAAGCATGAGGAAGACCTCCTTTTATCGATGAGAAATCGTCTTTTCCGGAATGAGCTCGCTGATGGCGGCCGCGGCGAGGATGAGCGCCGCGCCGAGCCATCCCGCGCCGGTCATGGGCTCGCGCAGGAAGAGGGCCGAGCACAGCACCGAGACCACGGGTTCGAGATACCCCAATATGGCGACCGTCTGCACGGGTAGGGAACCCATGCCGCTGAAATACAGGCA
>CACZOT010000241.1 GCA_902782795.1 uncultured Eubacteriales bacterium
CATCGAGGACGGCGACAGGATCGTCGCCGCCATCAACGAGCAGCTCGGCATCGAGCTGACCGTGCAGTACGTGCCGGAGGGCAACGTAGAGAAGGTCAACGTCGCCATGGCTTCCGGCGACATGCCCGATATCGTCACCGGCTCCTACGGCACCAGCGCCACCAACTCCTGGATCGAGAACGGCATGCTCGTCAGCCTGAACGAGTACGCCGAGAGCCTGCCGAACCTGGCCGCCTGGCTGGAGAAGTACTCCTGGTCCGCCGAGGACGGCGTGTACTACGGCATGCCCTTCATCACCCAGTACAACGCCGCCAACGCCCTGATCATCATGCGTCAGGACTGGCTGGACAACCTGAACCTGGCCTACCCGACCACCCTGGACGAGATGGCCGCTGTCCTGCACGCCTTCACCTATGACGACCCCGATCAGGACGGCCAGGACAACACCTACGGCTTCACCTGCGAGAAGCCCGTGGGCAACTTCAACTGGGTCTTCTACGCCTACGGCCGCCAGTACTCCGACTACGAGCTGGACGAGAACGGCAACGTCGTGCCCTTCTTCGAGACGGAGTGCTTCGTGCCCAGCATGGAGTACATCAAGGCCCTGTGGGACGACGGCGTCATCGACCCGGAGTTCCTTCTCAACGACGGCAGCAAGGTCGAAGAGAAGTTCTACCAGGGCAAGGCCGGCGCCATGATCCGCGCCCTGTACCGCCATGTTTCCCGCCATGAGAACAACCTCAAGGCCATCTTCCCCGAGGGCGAGCTCGCCTGGGGTCTGCCGCCGGTCGGTCCGGACGGCGAGAGCTTCGGCCTGAACGCCCAGGGCCGCAGCGGCATGTTCACCGCCATCACCGCCGCCTGCAAGAACCCGGACAAGGCCGCCGCTTTCCTCGACTTCATGGTCAGCCCCGAGGGCAACGACCTGCTCCGCCTCGGCATCGAGGGCATCCACTACACCAAGGACGGCGATGCCGTCGTCTTCAATGAGGAAGAGCGCGGCAAGGACGCCTTCTCTCCCAACGGCTGGGCGCACGCCCTGGCCTGGGGCAGCCTCTACTGGCCGCTCGAGAGCCAGTACCTGCCCGCCAACGAGCCCAACCGCGACCGCGCTCTGCAGAGCGTCGAGCTCGCCACCCAGGCGCAGGTCCCCAGCCTGATCAAGCAGATCACCAAGGCGGAGACCGAGTACTCCTCCGCTCTGGGCGATATCTACAACCAGTACTTCCTCGATATGCTCCAGGGCAACGTCTCCATCGAGGAAGGCACCGCCGAGCTGATCTCCGAGTGGCATTCCCAGGGCGGAGACGAGATGCTCGCCGATCTGAACGCCGCCTACCAGGCGACCAAATAAGCCCCTTCCCGATCGAAGAGGGATCCAGGCCGGCCGGAAGCCTTTCCGGTCGGCCCTTCCCGCAGTTTGGAGGCAGAGACAATGACTGGAAACCGCCCCAACATCGTGTTCATCCTTTCGGACGACCAGGGCGCCTGGGCAATGCACTGCGCGGGCACGCGGGAGCTGGAAACGCCCAACCTGGACCGCATCGCCGCCGAGGGCGTGCGCTTCGATAACTTCTTCTGCGCCTCGCCCGTGTGCTCCCCGGCGCGCGCGTCCATCCTCACCGGCACCATCCCCTCGCGCCACGGCGTGCACGACTGGCTGCGCAGCGGTAACGTGGACGCCCAGCGCTACGCCGAGGCGGGCCGCGAGAACCCCTACGGCAATTACGCGGACGAGAACGAGCCCATCCAGTACCTCATGGGCCAGCCCACCTATACGGACCTTCTGCGTGAGCGCGGCTACACGCTCGCCCTTTCCGGCAAGTGGCACCTGGGCGATTCCGTCCACCCGCAGCACGGCTTCAGCCGCTGGTTCACCATCGGCAAGGGCGGCTGCTTCTATTACCACCCGGATATCGTGGAGAACGAGAAGATCACCGTGCGCCACGGCGAATACGTGACCGATCTGATCACCAACCGCGCGCTGGAGTTCATCGACGAGCTCGCCGGGGAGGAGAACCCCTTCTACCTCTCCGTGCACTACACCGCGCCGCACTCGCCCTGGGACGCGGAGCATCACCCCAAGCGGCTCATCGAGAAGTACGACAAGTGCACCTTCGACGAGATCCCCGATCTGCCGGACCATCCGGACAGCACCGTCAGCGACGGCACCACCGATCCCATCCACGGCACGCCCCGCCGCCACAACAACCTGCGCGGCTACTTCGCCGCCATCACCGCCATGGATGAAGGCGTCGGCCGCATCCTGGACAAGCTGGACGAGAAGGGCCTCGCCGACAACACCCTGGTCATCTTCACGGGCGACAACGGCATGAGCATGGGCCATCACGGCATCTGGGGCAAGGGCAACGGCACCTTCCCCATGAACATGTACGACACCGCCGTGAAGGTGCCCTTCCTCATCCGCTGGCCGGGCCATACGCCCGCCGGGCTGGTCTGCCACGATATGACCAGCGCCTACGATATCTTCCCGACCTTCGCGGACCTGCTCGGCAGCCCCTCCCGCGTGTGCGTGGAGCGCCCCGGCCGCAGCTTCCTGCCCTCCATCGAGGGGCGCGAGGACACCCGTGACGAGCGCGAGATCGTCGTCTATGACGAGTATGGCCCTGTGCGCATGATCCGCACCCGCGAATGGAAGTACATCCACCGCTATCCCTACGGCCCGCACGAGCTCTACGACTTGGTCAACGATCCCGGCGAGATGAATAACCTCGTGGACGATCCCGCCCAGGCCGGCCGCGTGATCGAAATGCGCGCCCGCCTGCAGGCCTGGTTCCTGCGCTACGCCGATCCCGCCAAGGACGGTCTCTTCGAGGACGTCACCGGCTCCGGCCAGCTCTGCAGCGCCGGCCTCTACAGCGAAAAGCGCGTCAAGTACGCTCCGAACCCCAAGCGGAACGGGTGAGAAGCCAGCGTTCCATGGAGGGCTGACACGCGCGACCGGCTTCGCTCTGGACCCCCGCTCAGGGGACGGCGGCCTTTCAGTATCCCCTGTTAGACGGGCTCCAGAGATATGGCAAAGCGACGCCATCGGCTGAGCCACATCTGCATAAGGAAAGGGCTTCCGGATTCTGTCGATAGAATCCGGAAGCCCTGTTTATTATCTGCCAATATGGGAGATCAGAGGACCTTTGGCCCTTTGGGAGGGGCCCAGGGGAAGGACTCCCTGGCGCACCGGCTGGTCTGCCTGGTGTTTTCCTGGATCAAAGCCCCAGCCGCCGCGCGAAATCGCGCAGGCGGTTCTCGTTTTCGGGAGAGGGCTTGTCCCTGGGATCGACGAGGATGAGCGTGGCGTCCAATTCGCGTCCGCCCAGGTTCTCGCGCAGCTTGCCGAAGGCGCGCTCCGCCCCGGAACCGCTCTGGCAGGCGAAGGCCGCGACGCGCTTGCCGGCCAGGACCTTGCGGTTCTCCCGCAGGAAGGTGCGGATCGGCGGCGCGAAGCTCCCCGCCCAGACGGGAAAGCCGATGATGACCCTGTCGATCTCCGCCGCCTGGAAGGAATAGGGCCGCAGAACCGGCGCTTCCGCCATGACGGAGCTCTTGCCGCCCCAGAAGAACTTGGCAAAGCCCTTGCTGGGATAGCTCTTTTCCGGCTCGACGCGCAGCAGGTCCGCGTCCAGGAGACGGGCGAGCGCCTCGGCCGCGTAGGCGGTATTGCCGCCCTGGGAATAGTAGACGACGAGATCGCGCATGGGAAAGACCTCCTTATTTCGTCAGGCGAAGGGGAAGAACTGGTCCACCGGACGGAAGGCCGCGCAGGGGACGTCGAAGCGGACGAGGCGGTACGCTCCGGAGGCGAGCTCCTTTTCCCTGCCGCCGTCGGCAAACTGCCAGCCCAGGTCAGCGCGGATGTGGCCCGCCGCGCCTTCAGGCGCGCGGACCTCGAGGGCGATCTCGCAGCCCTCGCGCCGCCAGGAGACGGCCACCTCGCCCAGCGCCGTGACCGTGCGGGCGTCGGCGTGATTGATCTGGGGAACGAAGCGCGGCTCGATCCAGACTTCGCCCAGGCCCTTCTCGCGCGGATCCACGCGGACGCCGCCCAGCGTCTCGTACATCCAGCCGCTCACATCGCCCCAGAAATGGTGGTTTTCGGACATCGGGCTGCCCTGCCAGGGCCAGAAGCCCTCCCAGAGCGTGGTCGCGCCGGCCTTGACCCAATAGCCGTAGGAGGGATAGCGCTCGGTGGTGATCATGCGCCAGGCGAGCTCCGCCTGGCCGCGGGCCGCCAGCACGCGGAAGAGCACGCGCGCGCCGAGCACGCCCACGTCCATGCGCTCCTCCTGCTCAGCGATGAGGCGCAGGAGCACGCGGAAAGCCGCGTCCTCCTCGCCGGGCTCGAAGATGCCGTAATAAAGGCCCATCGCCTGGGAGGCCTGGCAGGAGCCACAGACCGTGAGCGTCGCGCGGTCCAGAAGGCATTCGCGCGCCGCAGAGCGGAAGGAACGGCCCAGAGACGCGGCGAACTCCGCCTGGAGCTCCATGCCGATCGCGCGGAGCATGACCTCTGCCTTGTGGCAGATATCCATGCACATGAAGGTGTCCGTGACCTTGAGCGGGGCCTTGATCTTCTCTCCGAGCGCGGCGTGGCACCAGTCGCCCAGGCCGATATGGATCAGGCCGTCCGCGTCCCGCCGGGTGGTGATATAGTGGAGATAGCGCATCATGGCGGCGGCGTTCTCGCGGATGATCTCCCTGTCGCCTCGATATTTCCAGACGGTATAGGGCAGGGTGAAGAGGACCGCGTCCCAGGCCGGGCCGTTGCCCCAATCAAAGCCCCAGCCGCCCGTGGGGATGATGCCGGGCAGGGCGCCGTCCTCGCGCTGGGCCTTGCGGATATTGCGCAGCCATTCCCGATAGCTGCGCTCGGCGCGGAAGTTGAGCAGCAGCTGCTCCGCGGAGAGGGCGGCGTCGGCGGTCCAGCCGTTTTTCTCACGCTGAGGGCAGTCGGTGGGGAAATGGTAGAAATTGCTCAGGTCCGAGCGGCGCGTCATCTCCTGGAGGGCGTTGAGAGTCGCGTCCGAGCAGGAGAAGGAGCCGCAGGAGGGAAGATCCGAGCTCATGACCAGGTACGTGAGCGCCTCCGGGACGGCCTGCTCCTCCTTCATGCCCAGGACCAGGCAATAGCGGAAGCCATGGTAGGTAAAGGAAGGCGTGTAGACCTCCTCGCCGCCGCCCTTGCAGACGTAGACATCACGCTGGTTGTATTTGGCGGGCAGGAAGGTCATGGTGCGCAGGTCCAATCGGCCCTGCTCGTCCAGGGCTTCAGCGAACTGCAGGACAATCTTCTGGCCCGCCTCGCCGCGGATCTTCAGGCGGCAGAGGCCGGCGTCGTTCAGGCCGAAATCATAGAGCCAGCCCTCCCGCTCGCCCTCCGCGCCTGCCAGCGGGAACACGGGCAAATTGGGCCGGAAATGGGGCTCGTAGCCCATGGAGCCGCGCCGCACGGAAACGGCGGGGCGCTCTTCCCGCACGACGATGGGCTCGGATTCGGCCTCGCGCTGCTCTCCGCGCGGCGCTTCCGCCGGAAGCGCGGGCGACCAGGCGGAGGCGTCGAACCCGGGCTCGCTCCAGCCGGGGAGCTCGCGGCGAGCGTCGTACCATTCCCCGGCACGCAGGTCGTCAAAGCGGATGGGGCTCTCGTGGCAGAGGAAGCGCTCGTCCGCCTCGAAGAAGGTCTTCCCGCCGTCCGCGTATTCGATCTCCACCCACACCGCCAGGCGCGGCGCGCCGCGGAAGCGGGCGAGGTCAAAATCCCAGATCGCGCCGCCGGGGGCGTTCATCATGCCGTTGCCCAGCAGGAACCCCAGGACGTTTTCGCCCGGCCGCAGAAAGGGGGCGAGGTCGTAGCGGTCGTAATAGAGGATATCATCCGGGTTGGAGATGTAGGGCGTCAAAAGGCCCCGGGTGCGGCGCGCGCCGTTCAGGTAGAATTCGTAAAAGCCCGCCGCGCAGACGGTCATCCCGGCGCGGACGACTTCTTTTTCGACCGTGAAGGAGCGCCGCAGATACGGCGCGGGGACGGGTTCCTCGAAGGTGGCGTACGCGCGCGTGGCGCAGACGAACCGCTTGGACAGCATGGGACAGGACCTCCTCTGTTACAGGATGCGCGCCGGATGCCAGCGCAGATAGTCTCCGGAGACGAGGGAATAGTGGACGCCGTGGAAGGGCCCCTGGATGGAATCGTGAAAGCGGGCCTCGCCGTGGCTGTGGGCGTAGATTACCTGCTCGGCGCCGTATTCCTCGGCCATCTCGGTGAAGCCGCTCTCCTTTTCGAGGATGTTCGTGGGCGGGTAGTGCAGGAACATGAGAAAACGGCTGCGGCCCGCGGCCTTGGCGGCCTCGAAGGAGGCGCGCAGGCGCTCGAGCTCGCGCGAGACAATCTTCTCCGCGTGATCTGCGGCCTCCTCGTCCCAGCCCGCGACGCGCCCGCGCCGGTCCAGGTAGAACGGCCCTTCGAAGGTGAAGCCCTTCGTGCCGACGATCGCCCAATCCCGGTAGGGATACCAGTTGTTCTGCAAAAACGAGAGCCGCCCGGCGAAGCGTTCGTTGAGGGAGGCGGTCTTCTTCGCGTCCCAGAACATATCGTGGTTGCCGCGCAGGAGGATCTTGCGCCCGGGGAGGGCTTCGATATAGCGGAGATCCTCCTCGCACTCGGCGAGGGTGCGGCCCCAGGAATGATCGCCCACGAGCACGAGGGTATCCTCCGGGCGGACGGTCTCCTCGCAGAAGCTGCGCAGCTTTTCCTCATGGCCGCGCCAGACGCGGTCCTTGAGCTGGGCGCGCGCCTTGAGCTCGGCCTGAAAATGCAGATGCAGATCTCCGATCGCGTACAGGGCCATTTCGCCCCTCCTTCCCGCGCGGCGCGGCGGCCGGACCTGAGCAAGGAGGATCCGGCCGCCGCGGGAATGGCTATTTGGCCTGGTGTCCGTCGAACCAGGCGGTGATCTCGGAAAGCCTCTTCAGGCGGTGCTTGGGCTTGCCGGAGCGGGAGAGCTCGTGGTTCTCGCCCTTGAAGAGGACCATCTTGCTCTCGACGTTGTTGCGCACCAGGGCGGCGAACATCTGGTAGCCCTGGTCGATGGGGCAGCGGTAATCCTCGAAGGAGTGGATGAACAGGGTCGGCGTCTTGACGCGGTCGGCATACTTGAGCGGGCTCTGGCGCCAGAGGGCCTCGGGGGCGTTCCAGATATTGCCGGCGGTCTGGTCCTCGGTGAAGTCGTAGCCGATATCGGAGACGCCCGCCATGGAGAACCAGTTGGAGATGGAGCGCTGACTGGCGCAGGCCCGGAATCGGTCCGTGTGGCCGATGATCCAGTTGGTCATGTAGCCGCCGTAGGAGCCGCCGGTCTCAAAGAGC
>CACZOT010000242.1 GCA_902782795.1 uncultured Eubacteriales bacterium
GCCCTGCTGGTCATCGACGCCACCACCGGCCAGAACGGCCTGGCCCAGGCCAAGGTGTTCTCCGAGGTCGCCAACCTCGACGGCATCCAGACCGCCAAGGGCCGCCACGCCGATATCCTCGTGGTCGATACCGCCGGACGCCTCCACAACAAGGCTCACCTCATGGAGGAGCTCAAGAAGATCTCCCGCGTCGTCGCGCGCGAGTACCCCGAGGCCGTCACCAAGGCCCTGCTCGTCATCGACGCCACCACCGGCCAGAACGGCCTGACGCAGGCCATGGTCTTCAAGGACGTCGCCGAGATCGACGGCATCATCCTCACCAAGCTCGACGGCACCGCCAAGGGCGGCATCGCCATCGCCATCCGCCAGGAGCTCGGCCTGCCCGTGCGCTATATCGGCCTGGGCGAGCAGCTGGACGACCTCCAGCCCTTCGAGGCGCCGGAGTTCATAGACGCGATGTTCGGCGAGTAGGCGCCTGGGTACGGCGGATCTCTGACATGCAGAAAAGCAGCCCTTTCCGGAGGGCTGCTTTTTCTGCGGGGAAAAGGGCCTTTCGCCGAATACGTTGCGTTTTAACCTAAGAATGTGTATAATAAACAGGCATACCGCTGCCGGGCGGGGAACCCGCCGGGCGCGGCCGCGGTCAAAGCGTATGCAGCGCCGGGTCCGAAGGGCCCGGACAGCCGATCATAAATTGGAGGAACCATTCGATGCAAACGCGCAAAGCCCCCGTGAAAAGGCGTCCCCTGCCGGTGCGGCACGAACAGCGGTCCAAAATCCCGCTGCTGCCGGCGATCGTCGCGGCGTGCACGGTCCTGGCGCTGGTGTGCGGATTTCTCCTGCAATACAAGCTCTTTCCGGACGGCGTGACGCCCGCGAGCGCGCAAAGGCGCGGCGCGGTGACGGAGATCGCGGCCACGGGCAGCGTGCGCGTCAACGAGATCATGCCCTCCAACGGGAGCGCATGGTCCGACGAAAAGGGCCAGTACGGCGATTGGGTGGAGATCTGCAACGCCTCCACGAGCGAGAGCGTGGATATCACCGGATGGACGCTGACGGATTCCACCTCCTCCCTGGCCATGTTCACCTTCCCCAGGCAGGTGCTGGGGCCGGGCGAATACACGCTGGTCTTCTGCGACGGCACGCTGCAGAACACCCCGGGCTACACCTACCACGCGCCCTTCAAGATCGCCTCGGACGGCGATATCATCATGCTCTTCAACGCGGACGGCAACGCCGTGCAGGCGGTGAACACGCCCTCGCTCGGCCGCAACCAGTCCTACGCCTACAACGGCTCCTCCTGGGAGATCACCGCGGCCTATACGCCCATGATGCCCAACGAGGAGAGCTATCACCGCGCCATGCTCTCCTACCTTTCCGGCGGCGGGGAATCGCCCGTGTACGTCAGCGAGATCATGGCCGACAACGCCACCTACATCCCGGACGAGGACGGCTGGTACTGCGACTGGATCGAGCTGGGCAACCGCGGCGGCTCCGCCGTGGATATCGGCGGCTGGTGCCTTTCCGACGACGCCTCCAACCCGACGAAATGGCGCTTCCCGGCAGGGACCGTCATCCAGCCCGGCGAGTTCCTGGTGGTGTACGCCTCGGGCAAGGACCGCTCCGTCGCGGGGCAGCCCCTGCACACCGGCTTTAAGCTCAACGCCGAGGGCGAAACGGTCGTCCTGGCCAACGAAAAGGGCATCCCGCAATCCTCGGTGCCCTTCTCCAACCTGAAGGCGGACCGCTCGCTCAGCTTCTACGACAACGGTTACACCGTCGATCTCGCGCCCACGCCGGGCCGCGCCAACACGGCCCAATCCGCGGCGGCCATCGCCCGGGAATTCACCCAGGCCAACACGACCGGCGTGGTCATCTCCGAGGTGCTCTCCGGCGTCTCCCGCACGGTGGACACCGAAGGCGAGGGCAAGGATTGGGTCGAATTGCACAACACCTCCACCCGCACAGTCGATCTTTCCGGCTGGGGCCTCTCCGACGAGGCGGACCAGCCCCGCAAATGGCAGTTCGCCGAAGGGGCGACCATCCTCCCCGGGCAGTACCTGATCGTCTACGCCATGGGGGAGGACCTGCAGAGCGTCTCCTCCGGGAAATACTTCGCGAGCTTTTCCATCTCCCAGCGCGCCGACGCGTGCGAGGAGATCACCCTCTGCACGCCGGACGGCGCCGTCGTGGACCGCATGCCCCTGCCGCCGCAGTACGCCTCCGTCAGCTACGGCCGCATCGACGGCAAAGACGGCTTTTTTTATTTAGCGAAGGCGACCGAGGGCGCGCAGAATTATTCCACCGGCTACGCGACGCGCGTCGCCGCCGTGACGGCCTCGCTGCCCGGCGGGCTCTATGACGGGCCCGTCACCGTGGAGCTGAGCGGCGCGCCGGGCGCCACCGTCCGCTATACCACCGACGGCTCCGAGCCCACGCAGGATTCGCCCGTGTACGAGGGGCCGCTCACCTTCGATTCCACCACCGTCCTGCGCGCGCGCGCCTGGCGAGGGGACGAGCTGCGCTCCACCGTCACCACGCACACCTACTTCGTGGGCGTGAGCCATACGATGGACGTGATCAGCCTCGTGCTGGACCCGGCCGATCTCTGGTCCAACGACAGGGGCCTCTACATCATGGGCCCCCACGCCCTCAACGAGAGCCCCTACGGCTCCATTGGCCACGGCGCGAACTTCTGGATGACCTGGGAGAAGGCCGCCAACATCGAATACTTTACTACCGACGGGGAGTGCCTCTTCGACCAGGGCTGCGGCTTCACCCTGCACGGCCAGTACAGCCGCTCCGAGGTGCAGAAGGCCTTCCGCATCATCGCCCGCACCGAGTACGGCGGGAGCCAGGGCGGCACGAACCGCTTCGCCGCGCCGCTCTTCTCCAGGCGGGATTACACCGAGTACCAGTCCTTCGTGCTGCGCTCCTCCGGCTCCGACGGCGACAAGACCCGCATGCGCGATTCCATCCTCACATCGCTCGCGGAGAACACAAACGTCATGTACCAGGAGACGGAGCTCGTCGTGGTCTATCTCAACGGCGAATTCTGGGGCCATTACAACCTGCGCGAGCGCATCAACAAATACTCCATCGCCCAGTTCGAGGGCTGGACGGACGTGGAGCACATCGATATCGTCAAGGCGAACACCAACGTCCTGCAGGGCTCCGACGAGACCTACGCGACCATGCTCGCCTGGGTGAAGAAGAACGGCGTCAAGAACGACGACGCCCTCGCCCTGGTGGGAAACGTGATCGATATCGACAATTACATCGATTACATGTGCCTGGAGATCTTCACCGGCAATACCGATACCCTGAACGTCAAGCGCTACCGCAGCCAGACCGAGGGCGACGGCAAGTGGCGCTGGATCTATTTCGACCTGGATTGGGCCTTCTACACGAACACGAATTCCATCGCCCGCTGGATCACCCCGGGCGGCATGGGCAACGGCAACCGCACGGACAACACGCTCTTCGTGGCGCTGATGAACAACTCGACCTTCCGGGACCGCTTCCTCACGCGCATGGGCGAGCTCATGGCCACGGACCTGACCACGCGCAACATCGTCGACAAGATGAACGCCCGCATCCAGGAGCTCATGCCGGAAATGGAAAAGCACATCTCCACCTGGAAGGACCGCGTGGAGACCTGGAAGGCCTCCGGCTCCAAGATCCTCGGCACCACAGCGCTCACCAGCTACAAGTTCTCCATCTCCCAGTGGAAGAGCGAGATCAGCTCCATGATCTCCTACGCGGAGACGCGCCCCGGCCGCCTGCTGGAATGGACGCAGAAGGCGCTCAAGCTCTCCGACAGCCAGATGCAGCACTATTTCGCCGGCGCCTACGCCGCCATCGACGCCTACAAGGCCTCCAAGTGACCGGAAGGGAGGGAGAAGACCCCGTGCAGCCCCGTCACGAACTGAAATACAACATATCCCCCCTGGACGCGGACGCGCTCTCCCGCCGCCTCGCCGCGGTGATGCGCCGCGACCGCCACGCAGACGCGAGGACGGGCGAATACACCATCCGCTCGCTGTACTTCGACGACGTCTATGACAGCGCCTATCAGGACAAGCTCGACGGCGTGCGCGACCGCGACAAGTACCGCCTGCGCGTCTACACCACCGACGGCAAGAGCCCCATCTCCCTGGAGCGCAAGCGCAAGGTGGGAGACTGCATCCAGAAGGACGGCGTGCGCATCACCGAGCGCCTCGCCCGCCAGCTCATGCGCGGCGACCCCGCCGGGCTCGAGCAGATCGGCCGGCCGCTCCTGGACGACACCGCCGGGCAGATGCGCACCAGGCTCCTCAGGCCCTCGGTCATCGTGGAGTACGACCGAGAGGCGTTCACCTTCCCGGTGGAGAACGTGCGCATCACGCTGGACAAGCGCATCCGCACCGGGCTCAACGGCCTGGACCTCTTTGACCCGGACCTTTTGTGCGTGCCCGTCATGGACAAGGGCACCTACGTTCTGGAGATCAAGTACGACAACTACCTGCCGGATTTCCTCGCCGGGCTTGTGGCAGGTATCCCCGCGGAGCGCAGCGCCGTCTCCAAATACGTGCTCTGCCGGAGGTTCCAGCCGAACCTGTGACCGCCGCCTTCGGCGAGAGGGCGGAGCCCTCTCGCGCTCTCCCGCCAGGGGCGCCGCCCTGGCCCCCGCTCAAGGGACAAAGTCCCTTGAGAATCCCATCATGGGGCGGGAAACAGCCCCTGCGAACATATGACAAACCTTGCGTACCAATAGAAAGAAGGAGGACCTTCCCATGAACAAGCTGGACCTTTCCGCCCTTTGGAGCTCCCAGACGATCACCATCGCGCAATGGCCGCTGGTGGTGTTCTCCGTGCTGATCGCCTTCGCGATGGGCCTGTTCATCTTCTGGGTGTACCGGGCAAACTACCGCGGCGTGATGTACAGCGCCGGCTTTGGCATGACCCTGGTGCTCATGACCATGATCACCACCCCGGTGGTGATGTGCATCCGCGAATCCATCCAGCTCTCCATGGGCATGGTCGGCGCACTGTCCATCGTGCGCTTCCGCACGGCGGTCAAGGACCCGCTGGACACGGCTTACATGTTCTGGGCGCTGACGATGGGCATCCTGCTGGGCGCAGGCCAGTTCTTCATGGCCATCCTGGCGGCGTTGCTGATCGCGGGGCTGATCTTCGTGCTCGGCCGCATCTCCTTCAAGCAGGCGGATTCCTTCCTGCTGGTGGTGCGCGGCGCGGCGGGCACGGAGCAGGGCCTGGGCGCGCTCCTTTCCAAGACGCGCAGGAGCGTGCTCAAGAGCAAGACCATCTCCGGCAACGCCTACGAGATCACCTACGAGGTGCGCGTGGAGAAGCCCGACGCCTTCCTCAGCCGCGTGCAGGCCGTGAACGGCGTCGTCAGCGCCACGCTCGTCGCCTACCAGAACGAGACCACCTGAGGAGCGCTCTATGAGTTTCATCCGCACTTTGCGGGAACAATGGCGCGCGGCTGACGAGGCCACGCGAAGAAAGCGCGCCGTATCGATCGTATCCGTCGCGGTGCTGATTCTGCTCAGCGTCGTGCTGTGCCTGACGGTGGGCCGCCAGATGGTGCGCTTCGCTTCAGATGGAGCGGCGTTCCGCGCCTGGGTGCAGTCCCACGGGCTGTGGGGCAAGGCGGCGTATATCGGCATCGTGGCGGTGCAGATCGTGGTGGCGATCATCCCCGGCGAGCCCATCGAGCTGGCGGGCGGCTACGCCTTCGGCGCCTGGCAGGGGCTGCTGCTCGCGGAGATCGGCATCCTCGCGGCGAGCACGCTCGTGTTCCTCTTTGTCAAGCGCTTCGGGAGGGAGGCCGTGGAGGCCTTCGTGCCGCGGGAGAAGATCGAATCCTTCCGCTTTTTGCAGGACAGCAGCCGGCGCAATTTCATCGTCTTTCTCCTGTTTTTCATCCCCGGGACGCCCAAGGACGTGCTCACCTACTTCGTGGGGCTCACGCCCATGCGCCTGGGGGAATGGCTGCTGATCACAGGCGTGGCGCGCGTGCCCAGCGTATTGAGTTCCACGTTCGTGGGCGCGGCGGCAGGCCGGGCGGATTGGCGCACGGCGATCATCGTCTACGCCGTCACGGCCGTGATCAGCGCGGCGGGAGCGCTCTTCTACCGGCGCTACACGAAGCGGCAAGAACATGCTTAGAAAAAGGCGCCTGAGAGGCGGAAGGTTTTCCTCTCGGCGCTTTTATTCGTGGAAACAGGAACAAAATAACAGGGGACTGCGTCTGAGTGCAGGATACCAGAGAGAGAAAGAGAGAGGGAAACGAACATGAAGAAGTACGGTTGGCTGGCGATTCTGATGGCTTTGCTCCTGACGCTGGGCAGCGTCGCGTTTGTGCAGGCGGAGATCATCCCGGCCCACGGCTTTGGCCAGATCGGCCTGCAGGCCGTGGTGCTGTGCGAGGAGCTCTCTGTGCGCCAGAAGCCCAGCTCCTCCGCCAAGGTGATCGAGAAGCTGCATTACGGCGCCCTTCCCATCGTGATGGAGCAGTCGAACGGCTGGGCCTACTGCGCGCTGGGCGATTCTGAAGACTCGGTCCAGGGCTGGGTGAACGCGGACTATATCGCCGTCGATCCCGCCTGGTACAAGACGGAAGCGAAGACGCCGGTCTACGCCTGGAAGGATACGTCCGCGCCGAAGGTCGGCCTGATGGACAAGGGCACCACGTTGCCAATCCTGAAGGAGGAAGGGGATTGGCTCGTCGTCAGCCTGCGCGGCGCGGCGGGCTGGATCCACAAGTGATCCGCCCGTTGAGGGATGAAAACAAAAAAAGGGAGCGGCTTTGAGGGCCGCTCTCGTTTTTTGTATTTGGGCGCTTATTTGGACGAGGTGGGCAGATAGCGCTTCAGGGCCGCCGCGAGCGCGGAGGCGGGCATGGTCTGCAGGTACACGCGGCCGGGGCCGGTGACGACGGTGTTGAAGAGGCCTTCGCCGCCGAACAGAGCGTTCTTCACGCCGGGCACGGCGCGCACTTCCATCTGGCAGGTGGCATCCATGGCGGCCAGGGAGCCCGTGTCCACGACGAGGCTCTGGCCCGCGGCGAGGTCGTACTCCATCACGTGGCCGTCGAATTCCGCAAAGGCGATGCCGCGGCCGGAGAGCTTCTGGAGGACGAAGCCTTCGCCGCCGAACATGCCCGCGGCGAACTTCTTCTGGAAGAATACGCTGGTCTCGATCGTTTCCTCGCTGGCGAGGTAGCCGCCCTTCTGGAGGATGAGCTCTTTGCCCGGGCCGATCTCAAAGGCGCGGATGGAGCCGGGGAAGCAGGAGCCGAAGGCGATCATGCCCTCGCCGCCCTTGGCCGTGTAGCGGTTGCGGAACATGGCTTCGCCCGCGAACATCCGCCCGAGCGCGCGGCCGATGCCGCCGCCGGTGGTGGTCTCCATCTGCATGTTGGGGCTCATCCAGCTCATGCTGCCCCGCTCCGTGACCATGCTCTCGCCGCTGGCCAGCGTGCAGACGACGACGGGAAGGGTGTCTCCTTGGATCTCATAGCGCATAGCGATCCCTCTTTCTCGATGTTATATGGTGGTCCGTCCCCCAGGAACGGGGAATCCGAGCAGAGCCTCTTCGACCTCGGCGCGGGTCTTGAGGCGCATGATGCGTGTGCGCAGAGCGGCCGCCCCGCGGATGCCGTGCAGATACCAGGCGATGTGTTTGCGCGCCTCGATGACGCCCCAGCTCTCGCCCATCTCCTCGCAGAGCAGGCCGAGGTGGCGGATCGCGCCGGCGATGCGCTCGGCGGGGGAGGGCGGCGCGTCCTCGCCCCGAAGGATATCGCGGAAGACCCAGGGGTTCCCGCAGGCGCCCCGGCCCACCATGACCGCGTCGCAGCCGGTTTCTTCCAGGACGGCCCGGGCGTCGGCGGCGGAGCGGACGTCCCCGTTGGCGATCACAGGCACGGCCACGGCCTCCTTGACGGCGCGCATGACGGAGCGGTCCGCTTGGCCGGAATACTGCTGCTCGCGCGTGCGGCCATGGATGGCGACGGCGTCCGCGCCCATCTCGGCGCAGATACGGGCCACCTCCGGCGCGTTGATATGCTCCGGATCCCACCCTGAGCGTAGCTTGACCGTGACCGGGCAGGAGACGCTCCCCCGCACGGCGGAGACGATCTCGCCGCAGAGCGCGGGCTCGCGCAGAAGGGCGGAGCCGGAGCCGCCGCTGGTCACCTTGCGGGCCGGACAGCCCATGTTGATATCGATAAAGGCGAAGCCGCGCGCCTCGAGAGAGGCGGCGGCGCGGGCGAAATACTCCGGTTCGCGGCCGAAGAGCTGTACGCCCACCACGCCCTCCTCCGCCCTGCGGACGAGGAGCCGGTCGATGGCGGCGGCGTTCTCCGGCGCGCACAGGTACCCCTGGGCGTTCACCATCTCCGTGACGGACCAGGCCGCGCCGTACTCGTGGCAGAGGCGGCGCATGACCGTATCGCTCACGCCCGCCATGGGCGCAAGGGCCGCGCCGGCGGGCAGGTCCAGATTCCCGATGCGCATAGGGCGTCAGTCTCCCGAAGTGATCATTTCCCGCAGCTCGACCTCGGGCAGCTGCCCGCGGAGGATGTAGGCCAGGCCCATATCGCTCCCGCGGCCGCGCGGCATGCCCAGCACCACGGCGCAGGCCTCGCACTTGCGCGCGAAGGAGACGATGGCGCCGGGCACGTCGTCGGAATGGGTGAGGGTCATGTCCGCGCCGTTCTCGCGAGAGACCTGGTAGAGGTACTCCAGCGCGGCGGCCTCGTCCTCGCTGCCGAGGAAGCGCTGGCCGGTGCGGGCGACGTGCAGAACGCTCAGCTCGCAGCGGCGCTCGGAGGCGAGCTCCGCGCCGGCGCGGATGAGCTTTTCACAGGTGCGCTGCCCGGTGACGCAGACGAGCACATGCTTCGCAGCCATGGTCAAAGGCGTTCTCCTTCCGAGAGGACTTCCCAGCCGGTGACGAAATTGCCGTAGGATTCGAGCTTGATCTTCTGCCCCGCGGAGAAGACGGGCAGGGGTTTGTCGTCGTCCCAGTAGAAGAGGCGCTGGTCCTCGCCTGCCTCGTCCAGGGAGGCGCTCAGATCGTGGATGGCGACGCCGTCCACCGTGCGGACGCTGTCGGCCAGGGAGACGAAATAGCACTCCGTCTCGCGGCGGCGGCCGGTGCGCATGTTCTCCAGGAAGCGGTTGTAGCGGAACCAGGGCAGGAACCGCACCACATAGCAGGTGTAGACCACCCACAGGCCCAGGATGGTGCCGAAGATGGCCAGATAGCGGTTGCGGATGGCCAGGCCTGTGCACAGCAGGGCGACGGTCACGGCCAGAAGCCCCAGGACGAGCCCGAGCTCGCGGCGCATGCCGGAAGAGGCGGCGCGGTAATCGGAATCGGTATACATGGCAAAACGCTCCTTCGCGGGGCGGGATCGCCGTAGCGCCCGTCCCTCCATATGGTACTATACGATGAAACCGCCCGGCTGTAAAGCGCCTGCGGGGAAAGTTCATAATTCATTTGGAAATGCGCCGCAATCTGCCGCGTTCATTCTGTTGGAGGAAGGCGAGCTGAAAAGACAGCAAAAAAGCCGGTGTTCCTCTATCACCGGCTTTCTTGCTGTCTTTTTTTTGCAGAATTACTTTATAGTGAGAGGATACATATCTTCAAAGAGAACGACAGTTGAATCGTCGATATAATCCCATACATGATGTGAAATCAATTGCTGACTGATAGCCTTTATTGTGCTTTCGAGTTCCTCCTGCTCGAGATCAAAGGAGATAGAGCTATACTCAAATGTGAGTTTGACGGAAACATTTTCGCATTGAGACAGTGCTTCAACCAGAAGTTTTCCCCTTTGCCCCA
>CACZOT010000243.1 GCA_902782795.1 uncultured Eubacteriales bacterium
CCCAGCATGGCGACGCTCTGCAGGATGATCTTCGAGGCCATCATGAACAGGGCCGCGGGCACGCCCTTGCCGCTGACGTCCGCCATCACCATGCACAGATGGTCCTCGTCGATGAGGAAGTAATCGTAGAAATCGCCGCCCACTTCCTTGGCGGGGTCCATGCTGGCGAAGATATCGAAATCGGTGCGGTCCGGGAAGGCGGGAACGATGTGCGGCAGCATCGCCGCCTGGATCTTCGTGGCCAGCTCCAGCTCCGCGCCGATGCGCTCCTTCTCCGCGGTGACGCGCTTCACGGTCTCCAGGTATTCCACCGTCTTGTGGGAGATTTCCGCGAAGGACTGCGCCAGCTCCTCCACCTCGTCGCCGGTGCGGTAGGCGTCTTCCATGGTGAATTCCAGGTTGCCCTCACTCAGCTCGGAGATGCGCCGGGTGATGGTGTTCAGCGGCCGGACGATCCTCTTGCCGAGCGCCAGCGCCCCGCCCAGGGTCAGGAACGTGACGGCGATCAGCAGCACCAGGGCGGTGTTCTTGGAATGGCCGGTCTTCTCCTGGTAGACCCGCGTCGCCTCCGTCTGGATCTCCTGGTTGCGCGCCTGCAAAAGCGCGACCGGCTGCCCGGCCGTCTCCCGGCTGTAGGCGGAGATCAGCACCCAGCCCGTCCGCTCAATGGGCGAGGCGGTGATATAATACGCGCCGTCCGCTAGATCGCCCTGCTGGACGCCCGTCTCGCCGCCCTGGATGGCTTCGGCGACGACCCGCGCAAGGAGCTCGTACCCGGAGGCGCGCAGATCGGCCTCCTTGTCCTCCTCCGCCACGGGGAAACTCTCGGCCTGGGGGCTGAGCACCGCGCGGCCGCTCCCGTTGATGAGAAGGCGGAACTCGCCTTCCACGGCCGTCTCCCGCATGACCTCCTGCATCTCGTCCAGATACAGGTCCGCGCCCACGACCGCCGCGAGGCTGCCGTCCGGGCCGTAGACCGGCGCGGCGCACTCGATGCAGTAGGCTCCGGTGTTGGCGTCCCACTCGCCGTCGGTGAAGATCAGTTCGCCCTGTTGGGCGGCCTGCCGGTACCACTCTCGCTCCCTGGGGTCGTAAGCGCGCGGTTTTCCATCCACGAACCAGCTCGAAGAGGTATCGCTCACGGACAGGTGCGCGCCCTCCGGCAGGGCGATGTACGCGTTCGCCGCGCCGCCCGCGCGGCACAGGGAGATCATCGTATCGGAAAGATTGGCCAGGAGCCCCAGGCGCGAAGCGAGGGCCGGATCGTCCGCGTCCACGCCCTCGGCCAGGATCACCTTGGCCGTCCATACGCCGTCGTCCTTTGGGTCCGGCCCGGAGAAGGGCTGGACCGCGCTGTCTTCGGGGTGGGCCAGCAGCTCCGTCGCGCGGTCGGCCAGGAACGCCACCCGGCCCGCCGCCGCGGAAAACATGCCGTCGGCGATCTTCGCCTCGGCGCGGTTGGAGCGCTGCAGGGCCTGGGTGACGACCGCGTCCATCACGGCGGAGGTGGTCTCGCCGATGGCCTCCCGCTGGCGCTGCCCGGAATCGGCCGCCAGACGCGAGAGCATATTGCTGTGGTGCGTATATACGAGGAAATTCGCGGCGGTCAGCAGGAGCACCGTGAACAGGATCAGGTTGAATATCTTGCTTTGGATGCCGCCGATGACCAGGTTCTTGAACCGTCTCATGGATCCTCTCCTCTGCGCTTCGGCATTCTCTGGACCTCATACTCTCCCATATACAGTATACATGACAAGCGTTCAAAAACGTATCAAAAGCCCCACGCCCCTCCGGGTAAACAAAAGCGCGGCCGATGGGACTCTTTCCCCACCGGCCGCTCTTCTTTCCGCCGCGCGGGCCTTCAGCGCCGCAAAGCGCGCCGCGCGAGGCTCTTTCGAAGCGCGGCGGCGTATACTCCGAGGAGCGCGGCCATGAAAACGACCCCCGCCGGATAGGCGATGGCCGCCGGCAGCCCGAAGCCCTCCCCCGCCATGAGGATATAGGTCAGGCTCACCGCGGACATGAACGCGCCGGGCAGCGCCGTGACCAGCGAACCGAAGCGCGCGCGGCCTTCCTTGAGCAGGTACGCCGTCGCCACCCACAGCGAGATCATCGCCAGCGTCTGGTTGCTCCAGGAGAAGTAGCGCCAGAGCACGGTGAAATCCAGCTGGGTCAGCACCGCGCCCACGGCCAGGAGCGGCAGGGTGATGATCAGCCTGTTGCGGATCTTGCTCTGGTCCAGGTGCGTGATCTCCGCCAAGATCAACCTCGCGCTGCGGAAGGCGGTATCTCCGGAGGTGATGGGGCACACCACCACGCCGACCACCGCCAGCGCGCCGCCCGCCGCCCCCAGCATGGTATTGGCGATATCGTACACCGTGCCGGACTGGCCCAGCGTGGAGATGGCGTTGTTGAGCACGTCGGTCGCGCCGTAAAACGCGACACCCGCCGCCGCCCAGATCAAGGCGATCACCGACTCG
>CACZOT010000244.1 GCA_902782795.1 uncultured Eubacteriales bacterium
CCTTGCCTGTCCCGCACGGCCCGGTAGGTGACGAGCACCGTGCGGCCGCCCTTCTCCATCCACATTTGCACGCTGTCGCGCCGGCCCGCGCGGAAATCGCCGATGATGGAGCGCACCATGGCCTCCACCTTGGGCGGGTGGCAGGAGTAGACCTCCCGGTCCAGCGCCATGCCGGGCCGCTGGAAGATCTTTGGGCCCTCGTTGAAGAAGCGGTTGACGTCCTCCGCGTCCACGAAGGTAATCTCCATGGGGATGGTGTTGAGCAAGGCCGCGAGCTGTTCCGGCGTCAGATGGCCGCCCGGCAGGCGGATCTCGCCGTCCTCCGCGGCGTATTCGGGCGTTTCCTCCGGCGCGGCGTCCGCCCACGGTTCCTCCTCCACGCCGAAGCACAGGCCGTACGCGCGGCTGTCCCGCTCGATGCCGCGCCACTCCTCCTCGGTAAAGTTCACCGCGCAGATGGGGAAGAGGATGTTCTGCTCCTTGAAGATCATTTCCTCCGCGCGCTGCAGGGCCGTGCCGAAGCGATCGCGCCATTCCTGGCCGCGCTCATCCTCGCGGCGCAGACCGGCGAGGGCGTCGCGGATCTCGTCGTCCACGGTCCACAATACGTCCGAAGGCCCGGAGATGGCGTAGCGCGTCTTGAGCAGAGGGTAGAGGAGATCGCCCTTCTTGGCGTAGTGAACGGAAAGATCGGAGAGCGCCTCCAGGGCCTCTTCAAGCCCTTCTCCGGAGGCCAGGGCAGCTTTTGCCCGGGAGAGGCGCTCCGCCAGGGCCTCGTTCTCCCGCGTGAGCGCGCGCAGGGGGTGGCCCGGCACGCCCTCCAGGGCCGCGGCGCGCTCGTTCTTGCGGGAATAATCCCGCTCCGGGGCGGGAGCCGGGGTTGGCGCGGACGCGAAGCCCCGGCGCAGCTCCTCGCGCCGCAGCTCTTCCCCGATCTCCTTCTCCGCCGCCGCCACGCGCTCCGCGGGATCGTCCCCGCGCGGCGCGACCGCCTCGGGCTCCTCCTGCGGGGCGGGGGCCTCCTCCAGGCCCGGGATACCGTACCCCGCCTCGCGCAGCGCGGCGAGGACCTCCTCCATGTCGATGCCCGAGAGGCGCGCGGCCTTGGGGATATCCGTCATCTTGCCGCCGGTGCGCAGCGCGGACGGGCTTTGCGCCTGGGGAAAGCCCAGACGGGCGAGCAGCTCCGCGAGGGCGGGGTCGTCCCGCGTCAGGTCGTAAATGGTGCGTCGCAGATCGATCGGCTGGTTCATCGCCGCGCCTCCCCTTTTCGGTTTCTACTGGTATTATAGCGCCTTTTGCGCCCCTTGTCTGTTCCGTTCGCAACTTTCCCGCCCGCGTCCGGCGTTTTTCGGGAAACTTTTCTTGACCGCGCCCGCCTTTTGCTGTACGATGAAAAAAGCAGACAAGAACGGGGGCGGATCGGACAAATGGAACAGAACGAAACGGCGCGCCGCGCCACGGAAGCGATGGAACGGATCCTCTCCTTCGCCATGCGCGAAGGGCTGATCGAGGCAGAGGACAGGCTCTTTTCGCGCAATCTCCTCCTCGACGCGATGAAAATGGACGCGCCCGCCGAAGGGGCGAACCCCCCGGCGGAGATCCCCGCGACCCTCACGCCCATGCTTGAGGAGCTCGAGGACATCGCCGCCGAGCGCGGCCTCATCGAAGATACCGCCGACGAGCGCGACCGCTTCGGCTGCCGCCTGGCCGGCTGCGTCACGCCCCATCCGGCCGCCGTGCGCGCCGAGTTCGCCCGCCTCTACGGCGACAAGGGCCCCGAGGCCGCCACAGATTGGTTCTACGGTGTCTCCCGCACCAGCGATTATATCCGCGTGGACAAGATCGCCAAGAACCGCCGCTTCATGCAGGCCTCGCCCGCGGGCGAACTGGAGATCACCATCAACCTCTCCAAGCCCGAGAAGGACCCGCGCGATATCGCCCGCGCCCTCTCCGCGCCCAAGGTCAGCTACCCGGCCTGCATGCTCTGCGTGGAGAACCCCGGTTACGCGGGCCGCACCGGCTTCCCGGCGCGCTTCAACCACCGCATGGTGCCCCTGACGCTGGACGGCAGCAAGTGGTATCTGCAGTATTCCCCCTACGCCTATTACGACGAGCACTGCATCATCCTCAACGAGCAGCATGTGCCCATGCATATCGGCCCGGAGACCTTCCGCCGCCTCTTTGATTTCGTGGGCCAGTTCCCGCATTACTTCCTCGGCTCCAACGCCGATCTGCCCATCGTGGGCGGCTCCATCCTCACGCACGACCATTTCCAGGGCGGCCGCCACACCTTCCCTATGGACAAGGCCGGCTGCGCCATCGCCCTCAAGGCGCCCGCCGAGGGAGTCGAGGCCTGCGTGATCGATTGGCCCATGAGCTGCGTGCGCCTCTATTCCGCCGACCGCGAGGCCCTCTGCCGCCTGGCCGGGGAGATGCTCGCCGCCTGGCGCGCCTACAGCGACGAGGAGTGCGATATCCTCGCCGAGACGACCGCGCCGCACAACACCATCACGCCCATCGCGCGCATGGAGAACGGCCGCTACCGCCTCGATCTCGTCCTACGCAACAACCGTACCAACGAGGAACACCCCCTGGGCATCTTCCACCCTCACGCGGACCTGCACCACGTCAAGAAGGAGAACATCGGCCTGATCGAAGTCATGGGCCTGTTCATCCTCCCCGGCCGTCTGCTCACGGAGCTGGCGGGCCTCGAGGCCTACCTCACCGGCGAGCGCGCCCTCTCCGACGCGCCGCAGGCCGAGGACGCCCTCGCCAAGCACTACGCCTGGGTGCAGGAGATCGCCTCCCGCTGCGGCACGGGTCTTTCCCACGAGGAGGCCCAGGCCGTTATCCGCAAGGAGCTGGGCGTCAAATGCGCCCGTGTCCTGGCCGACGCCGGCGTTTTCAAGCAGACCGAGGCGGGGCGAGCCGGGTTCGTGCGCTTCCTCAAGAGCATCGGCTACGAGACCGTCTGACCTGCGTTTCCCCGGCGGTGGAAAAACGTCACCGCAATGCCGCATCCTGTTCAATTCCCCGCGTTGCGCGCCGCGCCCGCGGGGAGTATAATATGCGTATACTTTCCATCAGTGCCAGGAGGCCCAGATCATGCCGAAGACCCGCATCGCCAAGGGCGATTGGAAGGATTTCCTCTCCTACAACAAGTGGATGTATATCCTCATCGCCATTATCGCCTGGATGGGCGCGGATATCCTCTTTTCCTCCACGGAATACCGCTCGCCTGACGAGCGCCAGGTGGCCTTCCAGATGGTCGCCCAGGGCGTGAACGTGGAATCGCGCCTGCCCGAGGTGGGCAAGGAGGCCCTCGCCGCCGGCCAGGCCTTTGACGAAACGCTCGAGGAGGTCGTCTTCTACGCCCTCGAGTATAACCCGGATAACGATTCCGACGGCTACGGCGGCCAGAAGTACATGCTCATGCTCGGCGTCGGCGAAGGCGATATCTACGTGGTCAAGCGTTCGCTCATGCGCTCTCTCGTGAGCCAGGGCTACGCCCTGCCGCTGGAGGGGTACATCGCCACCGGCCTGCTCGACCCCGGCGACGTGGATCTCGAGGCCGTGACCTTCCCGGAGCCTGAGACCGTCGACGACTACGACCCGAACGTCTCCCACGTCTACGCCATCCCCGCCGTCAACTGCAACGCCATGCTCGAGCCGGATATCAACTACGATAACCGCGACGCCTATTTCGTGCTCCTGGGCTTCAGCGGCAACCCCGATACCTCCGTCGCCGTGCTGAATGACGTCATTCGCCAGCTCACCGCGCCCCTGCCCGAATGGGCGGAGAACCTCTCTGCCGGCAAGGTCAGCGACGACGGCAGCGTTTTCGAATCCGCGCTGCAGAACGCCGGTTACGCGACCCCCGCGCCGACCGAGCCAGTGGCCGAGTTCTCCATCGAGCCCGCCGCGACCGCGGAGCCCTGACGAAAAGCATTTCAAAAGCCCCGGCATCCCATCGGTGGGATGCCGGGGCTTTTTGTCGCATTCGGGGGCTACAATGCCCCTGTCATCCGCTTACAGCAGGCTCGCGGCCTCGGCGTCGCAGATGATCTGGCAGTTCTGGTGCGCCTGCAGGATCGAGGCGGGGACCATCGGGGTGATCGGGCCCTTGACGGTATCGTGCACAGCCTGCGCCTTGCTCTTGCCGGTGGCGAGGAGCAGCACGCGCTTGGCGGCCATGATGCCGCCGACGCCCATGGAGATGGCCTTTTCGGGCATATCCTCGGGCTTGTCGAAGTACTGCGCGTTGGCCTCGCGGGTGGACTGGGTCAGGGTGACGATGTTGGTGTTGTACACGAAGTGATCGTTGCGGGGCTCGTTGAAGCCGATATGGCCGTTGCGGCCGATGCCCAGCAGCTGCAGATCGATGCCGCCGCACTCCTCGAGCATCTTGTCGTACTCGCGGGCGTTGGCCTCGGGATCGTCGCCCAGGCCGTTGGGGACGTGGGTGTTGGCCTTGTCGATGTTGACATGGTCGAACAGCTCGGTATTCATGAAGTAGCGGTAGCTGCACGGATGGGTGCCGGCGAGGCTCACGTACTCGTCCAGGTTATAGCTGCGCACCTTGGAGAAATCCAGAAGGCCCTTGTTGTACAGGGCGATCAGCCTCTGATAGGTGGGCACCGGGGTGGAGCCGGTGGCGAGGCCCAGGATGCAGTTGGGCTTTTCGTAGATGAGGGAGGCGAAGATCATCGAAGCGGCTTCGGCGACTTCCGCGGGGTTCTTGCAAACCAGTACCTGCATGAAAATCTCTCCGTTTCCTGTCCCTTGGAAAGGGGCTTCATTTGCGCGGTTTGGCGCGTACACAGACAGTATACCACCAAACCGCCGCCATTTCCAGATGTTTTCCGATTCTTCCCGCTCAGCGCTCCGTCCGCGCCTTGGCGTCGGCGGTCATGCGCATGCCATAGGCGTAGTATTCGATCCAGACGCCATGGCCGGTCTGCGCCGCGTCCGCCCGGGCGAGGATGAACAGCTGCGCCTTGCTCCGGCCCAGGGGCGGGACGTCGGGCACGTCGTTATAGGCCAGAACGATATCACCCGGGAGAGGCGTGACGCCCGCCTCGATCCATTCGCAGGGCAAGAGCCCGAACGAACCCACGGACAGATCCGCCACGATGAAGCAGTAATCGCCGATGTCCTCGGAGTCCGGCGCGCGGAACTGACGGTCGGCGAGCTCGCCCGTAGCGAGGCCCTCCATGGTCTGGGCGAAGAGCTCCGCGTAGTCGCTCGCGGGGACCACGGCCTCGCTCGCCAGCGAGACCTGCAGATGCGCGCCCGCGACGAGATAGGCAAAGAGCACCGCAAGGACCAGCGCGATGGCGCCGAGGCATTTGGCCAGCGTTTTCATGGATAGTTTCCTTTCTGATCGATCCCCGGCGAATACGGGGCGGATGGATTTCGGGGGAACGCCTGCGCCGTGCCGCGCAGGCCCTTCGGGCCCGCGCTTGCACGGCCGCCTTCGGGGGACAGCCCGCGCACGCGGCCTTTTTGCTCAGTTGAGGCGCAGCGGCCCGCGAGACCGGATCCCTCTGCTCCTTTCCCGCCGCGGAATTGACTCGCTGCGGCTCGCGGCCTTCCAGGCGATCAAAAGCTGGCGCGTGGCGTCGGGCGGCTGCCGCAAGGGGCCGCCCGACGCCACGCGCCAGCGGTGCGGGACGCGGACGCCGCGGCCGGAGCGCGATCATGCGGCGCGGTCGCGAGGGGTGGCGACCGCAGGGAGCCGTCCCGAGCGGTCGCGCCGCGGGCCGAGTCAGGCCTGCGCGCCAAAGGCGCAGGCCTGACTCGGCCAGACAAACTCTCCGGCGCGGCGGCTCCTGCCGGCCCAAGCGGACGCGTTCACACGCCGCATGGGGTGCAGGGGTATCACCCCTGCCTTCCGAG
>CACZOT010000245.1 GCA_902782795.1 uncultured Eubacteriales bacterium
TCGTAGAGCTCCTGGGCGCGCATATCCCACAGGGCCACGGCGAGGAGATCGCCCTTGGCGGAGATATCGAAGGAATCCACGGAGCCGTCCCTGTCCAGAACGGGGGAGATCTCGCCGCCCTCGAGCTTGTAGAGCTTGGCGCTGTCGAACAGGGTGGAGATGAAGTAGAGCGCGTCGCCCACGGCCTTGACGGACTTGCCGCCGCCGTAGCGGATATCCGCGCCCACAGAGGAGCCGATGGATTCGCCGTATTTCCTGCACAGCGCGCAGTTGCCGCCGTCCAGATCGGCGGTGAAGAAATCGATATCGGTGTTCATGCCGAACTTCCCGTCGCTGGCGAGGAGGAAGAGCTTCGTTTCGCCGATGGCCAGGCCCTGGATCACGAAGGTCGGCGTGCTCTCGGCGACGAGGGAGGTCTCGCCGGTGGCCAGGCACGTGCGGTAGAGGGTCTCGCCCGCGAAGTGCCTGGGCACGGGCACGGTCACGTCCAGGAGGCTGTAGTAGACGCTGGCCTTGTCCGGGCTCAGCTGCACGTCGGAGACGTCCATCCCCTTGGGCGTGAGGGGGGAGAGCTTCTTCTTTTTCGCGTCGTAGCGGTACAGGGCGCTGTAGGAGCCGCGCGTGAAGGTCGTGCCGTTCCACCACCAGGGGTTCTGCGTCACTTCTTCGTAGTCCTCATTTTCCTTGCGATCCTTGAGGTACTTCCTGGCCAGCTTCTCGTCGCCCTGGTAGAGGTCTTCCCAGCCGGGGAAGACGGTCGCCACGGCGAGCAGGTCTCCGCCCGGCAGGGGCAGGACGCGCTCGACCGGCACGGGGAAGGTGTAGGCGAGCTTCGCCTCGCCGCCGTCCACGCGGATGGCGTAATACTTGCTGGTGAGGGTGGGCTCCTTGCTCTGGTCGCGATCGGCGGCGAAGAGGACGGTGTTCTCGTTCAGCCAGACGAAGGAGCGCTCCTTGCCGCCGCTGGTCAGCTGGCTGATCTTGCCGCCGCGGCGTACCCAGAGGTTGGATTCGTACAGGTTCTTTTCCTTGTTCGCCTTGGAGGCGGCGAAGCAGGCCGCCTTGCCGTCCGGCGAAAAGACCGGGCCGGAGAGGAAGGTCAGACGGCAGAAGTCGTCGATCTCGATACGCTTCATAGGTGCATTTTCCTTTCTTTTGTCCTGCATTTTCCAGTTTTCCCCGCCATCGCGGGGGACGTTCGGGAATATTATAGCATAGTTTCCCCGGCGGTTGAATAGGGTTCGGGGAAGAATCCGCCCGGGCGGGAGAGAAAATCCATGGCAAAACGGATAAGTTTTGACGGATGAACGATTATCACTTGCAATATGAGATCGTTCGTGCTACAATAGCCCCCATCAGCAATTTGCGGCTGGATCTTTTCGAAAACGTCAATCCAGTTTCGAACGTTCCCGCGCTCCGCACAGAGCGGCGCGCGCAGAAAAAAGGAGGAACCCCCATGAGCCGAGTATACAATTTCAGCGCCGGGCCGGCCGTTCTGCCCGAGGAGGTCCTGAAGAGGGCCGCCGCCGATATGCTCGAATACGGCGATTCCGGCATGTCCGTCATGGAGATGAGCCATCGCTCCAAGGTCTTCGAGGATATCCTCGATACCGCCGAGGCGGATCTGCGCGAACTGATGGGCATCCCTGCCAACTATAAGGTGCTCTTTTTGCAGGGCGGCGGGCATACCCAGTTCGCCATGGTCCCCATGAACCTGATGAAAAACCGCGTTGCGGATTACATCGTCACCGGCCAGTGGGCCAAGAAGGCCGCCAAGGAGGCGGAGATGTACGGCGAAGTGCGCGTGATCGCCTCCTCTGCGGACAAGACCTTCACCTACATTCCGGACCTGAAGAACCTGCCTGTTTCGCCGGACGCGGACTACGTCTACATCTGCCAGAACAACACCATCTACGGCACCGCCTACCATGCCCTGCCCGATACGCAGGGGAAGGATCTCGTGGCGGACATCTCCTCCATGTTCCTCTCCGGCCCTATGGACGTGACGAAGTACGGCCTTCTCTGGGGCGGCGCGCAGAAGAACGTCGGCCCGGCGGGCGTGACCATCGCCATCATCCGCGAGGACCTCATCCGCGAAGACGTGCTCCCCGGCACGCCCACCATGCTCCGCTACAAGACCCACGCGGACGCCAAGTCTCTCTATAACACCCCGCCCTGCTGGAATATCTACGTCTGCGGCCTGGTCTTCCAGTGGCTCAAGGATCTGGGCGGCCTCGGGGCCATGGCGAAGAAAAACGAGGAGAAGGCCGCGCTCCTCTATGATTTTCTCGACAATTCCAAGCTCTTTCGAGGCACGGCCCGCAAGGAGGACCGCTCCCTCATGAACGTGCCCTTCGTCACCGGCGACGAGGCGCTGGACAAGAAGTTCGTCGCCGAGGCCACGGCGGCGGGGCTGGTGAATCTGAAGGGCCACAGGACCGTGGGCGGCATGCGCGCCTCGCTCTACAACGCCATGCCCCTGGCCGGCGTGCAGGCGCTGGTGAATTTCATGGAGAAATTCGAAAAGGAGAATGGGCGATGAAAGACCGCAACATCTTCTGTCTGAACAATATCGCCAAGGTGGGCCTGGACGGCTTCCGCCCCGGCTACCACATCGTGGAGAGCATCGAGGACGCCGCGGGCGTGCTCGTGCGCTCCGCCGACATGACCGAGACCGTCTTCCCCAAGGGCCTGCGCGCCATCGCCCGGGCGGGCGCGGGCGTGAACAACATCCCTGTGGAGCGCTGCGCGGAGGAGGGCATCGTCGTCTTCAACACCCCCGGCGCGAACGCCAATTCCGTCAAGGAGCTGGTCATCGCGGCGCTGCTGCTCTCCTCGCGGGATATCATCGGCGGGAACGAGTGGGTGCGGGCCAACGCCGCTTCGGCCACCATTGCCAAGGACGCCGAGAAGGCCAAGAAAGCCTTCGCCGGCCATGAGATCGCCGGGAAGACCATCGGCGTGATCGGCCTCGGGGCGATCGGCGCGCTGGTCGCCAACGCCGCTGTGGGCCTGGGCATGACCGTGTACGGGTACGACCCCTATCTCTCCGTGACATCCGCCTGGCGGCTCAGCCCTGCCGTGCGCAGCGCGGCGGATCTGAACGCCCTGCTCGCCGTGAGCGATTTCGTCACCATCCATGTACCCGCCACGCCGAATACCAAGGGCATGATCGACGAGGCCGCCATCGCGAAGATGAAAAAGGGCGCGGTACTGCTGAACTTCGCCCGCGACAGCCTGGTGGACGAGGCCGCTCTGGCGCGCGCCCTGGAGAGCGGGCACATCGCCAAATACGTCTCGGATTTCGCCAACCCCGTCAGCGCCAACTGCAAAAACGCCGTGGTGCTGCCGCATCTGGGCGCTTCCACCGAGGAGGCCGAGGACAACTGCGCGGTCATGGCGGTCAAGCAGCTCCAGGACTATCTGGACAACGGCAACATCGCCAATTCCGTGAACTATCCGGCCCTGGACGCGGGCGTCTGCGAGACGGAGGCGCGCGTGGCCATCCTGCACAGGAACGTGCCGGGCGTGCTCTCCCAGATCACCACCTTCTTCGGTTCGAACGGGCTGAACATCGAGAACCTGGCCAACAAGGCGCGCGGCGCCTACGCCTACACCCTGCTCGACCTTTCCCACCCCATGCCGAGAGATACCGTCGAGCGCCTGCGCGAGATCGAGGCCGTCATCCGCGTGCGGAGGCTCTTCTCCCGCGGGGAATGACATATTTCCCGGTAAAATTTCCGCTCCCGGCAGGAAAAGGCCAGCCGGGAGCGAATTTTTGCACTGATTCCCCAAAACATCATTTGCCACAGGAGGCGTATTCCCATGAAAGTTGCCGTCATCGGCTGCGGAACCATCGCCAATTCGGCGCACATCCCCAGCTACATGAACAACCCCAAGGTGGAGATCAAGTATTTCTGCGATATCCTCCTCCACAAGGCGCAGGCCGCCGTGGAAAAGTACGGCTGCGGCACGGCCATCGAGGATTATCACGTCGCCCTGAACGACCCGGAGATCGCCGCCGTTTCCGTGTGCACGCCCAACAACATGCACGCCCGCATCGCCATTGACGCCATGCGCGCGGGCAAGGACGTCCTTTCCGAGAAGCCCGCCGCCCGCACCTACGCCGAGGCGGAGGAGATGCTCAAGGTGCAGAAGGAGACCGGCCGCATCCTCAACATCGGCGTGGTCAACCGCTTCAACGACAACGTCAACGCCATCAAGCGCTACATCGACGCCGGCAAGCTCGGCGAGGTCTTCCACGTCTACGTCAGCTTCCGCGCGCATCGTTCCATCCCCGGCCTGGGCGGCGCCTTTACCACCAAGGCCATCGCGGGCGGCGGCGCGCTGATCGACTGGGGCGTCCATTACCTGGATATCGTCATGTACTGCCTGGGCGATCCCAAGCCCGTCACCGTCACCGGCGAGACGTTCTGCAAGCTGGGCAAGGACATGAAGAACTACGTCTACCGCTCCATGTGGGCCGAGGATACCAAGAACCTGAACGGCACCTACGACGTCGACGATTCCGTCACCGGCATGATCCGCACCGAGGGCCCGGTCATCACCTTCAACGGCGCCTGGGCGCAGAACATCAACGAGAACGAGGCCTATATCGACTTCATGGGCGACAAGGGCGGCATCCGCCTCACCTACGGTTCCACCTTCAAGGTCTACACCGCCGAGAACGGCGCGCTGGTGGAGTACGTGCCCGAAGTCAAGAGCCGCGACCACTTCCAGAACGAGATCGACGCCTTCGTCAACGACATCGAGACCCGCGAGAAGCTGCCCTCCCACATTGAGACCGTCATCATCACCGCCAGGATGATGCAGGCGATCTACGACTCCGCCGAGACCCACCGCGAGATTCAGCTGTAAGGGGGATGCGCGTATGAAGCTGGCATTTATCGATTACTATCTGGATGAGTGGCA
>CACZOT010000246.1 GCA_902782795.1 uncultured Eubacteriales bacterium
ATGAAACGAGGTAGATAAAGATGCTGAAGATCGATCATTTGTCCGCCTCCTACAAGACCATCGACGGCAACGTCCATGTCTGCAAGGATATCAACTTCGAGATCCGGGACAACGAAGTCTTCGGCATCGCGGGCGAGTCCGGCTGCGGCAAGACGACGCTGCTCAAGGCTCTGTACGATATCGTCGAGTTCCCCCTGGAGATCGACAATGGCCGCGTCATCCTCAGCGGCACGAAGAATGGCAAGGAGTTCTCCTACGAGTCCGGCCAGATCCGCAAGAGCTGGTGGAACCACATCTCCTACGTGCCGCAGGCCGCGCAGAGCGTGCTCAACCCCATCGTGCGCCTCAAGGACCAGTTCCTGGATTCCATCCCCAAGGAGACCAAGGACGAGACGCCCCAGCAGACGCTCAAGCGCGTCGCCAAGTATTTTGAGGACCTCGGCCTTTCTCCGGACGTGCTGGACGCCTATCCGTTCCAGCTCTCCGGCGGTATGCGGCAGAGGGCCGTCATTGCCCTGGCCACCTTCATGGCGCCCAACGTCGTCCTGGCCGACGAGCCGACGACCGCTCTGGACGTTGTCGTGCAGCGCGGCATCCTGATGATGCTCATGCGCCTGCAAAAGCAGTTCCAGAACACGCTCGTCATCGTCAGCCACGATATGGGCGTGCACTACCAGATCACCGACCGCATGGGCATCATGTATTCCGGTTCGTTCGTGGAGCTGGGCAAGACGGAGGATATCTTCGAGGATCCCATCCATCCCTATACGAAGATGCTCATCGGCGCCCTCCCGCGCGTGGGCGACAAGAGCCAAAAGGTCGGTATTCCGGGCCGTCCGCCGGCACTGAAGAATCCCCCTCCGGGGTGCCGTTTCGCGCCGCGCTGCCCGCAGGCGACCGACAAGTGCCGCCAGGATCCGGCGCCCGAATTCCGCGAGATCCGGCCCGGGCGCTTCGCGGCCTGCCACTATCTCGAACCGGAGGTGAACTGACATGGCGGAAAAGCTTCTCGAAGTCAAAGGTGTCAGCAAGATCTTCCGAATCGGCGGTATGCTGAGCCGCAAAAAGATCGTCGCCGTGGACGACGTCTCCCTGGAGATCGAGGCGGGCAAGCCCGTCATCCTTTCCATCGTGGGCGAGTCCGGCTGCGGCAAATCCACCCTGTGCAAGATGATCCTGCGCCTCCACCAGGCGGATCTGGGCTCCATCACCCTGCTCGGCCACAACTACGCCGACAAGAAGGGCTACGACCCCCGCCAGTTCAAGCTGGACGTGCAGCCCATCTTCCAGAACCCCTATGAGACCTTCTCCATGCGCAAAACGGTGGACAGCTACCTGTACAACACCGCGCTGCGCCTGGGCATCGCGAAGAACCGCGCCGAGGCCGACAAGCTCATCGACGATACGCTCCACAGCGTGGGCATGAGCCTGCAGGTCGTCCAGGGCAAGTATATGACGCAGTTCTCCGGCGGCGAGCTGCAGCGCATCTCCATCGCCCGCGCGCTGATCACCCGGCCCAAGCTCATCATCGCGGACGAGCCGGTCGCGGCCATCGACGCCTCCATGAAGATGAACATCGTCAACCTCTTCAAGGAGCTCAAGGAGAAGTATCAGGTTTCCTTCATCTACATCACCCACGATCTCTCCACCGCCTACTACGTCTCCGATTACATCGCCACGCTCTACCGCGGCGGCCTCATCGAGTACGGCCCGGCTAAAGAGATCATGGACAACCCCGCCCACCCGTATACGGAGCTGCTCATGAACGCGGTGCCGCGCGTGGGCGACAAGTGGAAGGAAGACCTGGTCATGCCGGATATGGAGGACAAGGAATACTCCATCACCTACTGCAAGTTCGCGCCCCGCTGCCAGTACGCCACCGAGGAATGCCGCAAGGGCCGCCCGCAGATGATCGATCTGGGCGGCGAGCGCAAGGTGCTCTGCTTCCATTCCCTCGTGAAGCCGGAAGGCCGCTGAACCGTCAAAGCCTGGAAAAAGCCGGAAGCGCTGGCGCTTCCGGCTTTTCTTCGGGCTGAAAGGAGTGTTGGAACATGATCCGTCCCCTGCGCGGCGCTACGGCCCGCTACGCCCTGATCCAGGCGCTGTATTGGGCGGTGTACTGCCTGATGGCGGCCTTCGCCTCCGTGTTCCTGCTGGACCGGGGCTTCACCAACGCGCAGATCGGCAGCACGCTGGGGGCCTCGTACCTGCTCTCGGCAGCGCTGCAGCCGGCGCTCGCGGGCTTCTTCCTCAAGAGGGGTGTACGGCTGAACCGGGGCATCGCCGGGGTGTACGTCCTGATCACGGCCTGCGCCATGGCCCTGCGCTTCCTGTCCCTAGGCCACGCGGCCGACGCGGTCCTGATGGCGGCGCTGCTGGGCATGCAATCGGCGATGCAGCCCTCCGTCAACGCCCTCAGCCAGAGCATGGAGAACGGGGAAGAGAAGGTCGATTTCGGCCTGGCCCGGGGCGTGGGCTCCGCTGCGTACGCCCTCTCGTCCTTCCTGATGGGCAGGCTGCTCGCGCACTTCGCGCCTTCGATCCTGCCGCTCTCTTACGGCCTCGTCTCGGCTGCGCTGATCGCGGTGCTGCTGGGCGTGAAGACCTCCGCGGGACAGACGGCCGCCGCGCGCGACCGCCGCGAGACCTCCTGGATCGCGATCCTGCGCGCCAAGCCTATGATCGGCGCGTTCCTGGGCGGCGTGGCCTGCATGTTCCTGGCCTACAGCTTCATCGACGCGTTCCTTCTGCAGATCATCGCTTCCAAGGGCGGCGACAGCGCCAACCTCGGCGTGGCCATCACCATCAGCGCCATGACGGAGCTGCCCGCCATGCTTCTCTTCTCGCGCCTGAGCCGCAAGGGCCTGGGCCTGAAGATCTTCACGGCTTCCGTGTGGTTCTGGCTCCTGCGCGATGTCTTCACCCTGCTCGCTCCGACGCCCCAGGCGCTGTACGCCGTGCAGCTGCTCAATTTCCTGAGCGTGGCGGTGTACGTGCCGGGCATGATGGAATACCTGCGCGGCGCCATGCCCGAGGGACAGCTGCTCCTGGGCACGACCATGGCCGGCATGGCCAACATGGCGGGCAACCTCGGCGCGACCTTCGCGGGCGGTTGGCTCCTGGACGCCATGGGCGTGCGCGGAGCGCTGGGGATCGCTATCGGCTTCGCGGCATGCGGCACGGCGATGCTGACGGCGGCGCTCTTGCGCGAGCAAAAGCGCCGGGCGCAGATGGGCCTTGCCGGGAAAAGTTAAAATTACATAGCTTGCAATCTATCTGCGGAATGTGTACAATGCCCGTATATCCAACGCAAGGGGGCTTCCCTGATGAAGGCATTGAAACTGCAGAAGACGGACATGCTCCGCGGATCGATCCTCAAGGGGATCATCCTGTTTTCGCTGCCGATCTTCCTGGGCAGCGTGTTCCAGCAGCTCTACAGCATGGTGGACAGCATCGTCGTGGGCAAGTACGTGAGCGCCAACGCCCTGGCGGCGGTGGGTTCCACGGGCACGATCTCCATGATGCTGGTGGGCATCATGATGGGCTTTCCGACGGGCGCGAGCGTGGTCGCGGCGCAGTTCGCGGGCGCGGGGCAGAAGGAAAAGATCAAGCGGACGATCTCCACTTCGCTGTATTTCCTCCTGGCCCTGGCCGTGGTGCTCTCCCTGGTGGGGCTGTTGCTGGCGCGGCATATCATGAAATGGGTGAACGTCCCGGAGGAGATCCTCCCGGACGCGCTTGCCTATTTCCGCATCTACGTCGCGGGCATGGTGTTCATGTCGCTGTACAATTTCTTCGCGTCGTTCCTGCGGGCGTTGGGGGACAGCGTCACGCCGCTGATCTTCCTGGTGGTCTCCTCGCTTCTGAACATCGTGGGAGATCTGTTCTTCGTGCTGGTGCTGCACATGGACGTGCCGGGCGTGGCCATCGCCACGGTGCTGGCGCAGGGCATTTCGGTGGCGTTCTGCTGGATCTACGTCTCCCGCAAGTCCGAATACTTCCAGTTCAAGAAGGGTGAGATGGTCTTCGACGGGGCGCTGTTCAAGGATATCCTGCGCCTGGGCCTGCCATCGTCCATCCAGTTCAGCGTCACGAGCCTGGGCATGGTCATGGTGCAGGGGCTGATCAACTCCTACGGCGCGGTGAGCATGGCGGCTTACACCTCGGCCAGCAAGATGGAGCAGATCTGCAATCTGCCCATGTCCGGCGTGGCCATGGCGCTGTCCTTCTTCGTGGGACAGAACATCGGCGCGGGGGACCAGGCCCGGGCAAAGAAGGGCCTGGGGTACTCCCTGGCCTTCTGCGTGAGCGTCTCGGCCATCATGTCGGTGATCATCTATTCCACGGGCCACACCATCATGCACCTGTTCGTGAACGACGAGGACGTGGAGGTCATCAACGTGGGCGCGGACTTCATGCGCCGCTGGGCTCCGCTGATCTTCGGCCACGCCCTGAGCCAGTGCTTCGTCTCCTTCCTGCGCGGCGCGGGCGATTCGGTGAACTCCATGATCGCCATGTTCTTCGATTTAGGCGTGCGCACCATCATGGCCTACGTCTTCGCCCTGGCCCTGGGCATGGGCTTTATGGGCATCGCCTATTCCATCCCCTGCGGGTGGATCGGCTGCTCGCTCTACGCGATGATCCTCTACGCCACGGGCATCTGGAAGCGCAAAGCCGTGGTCTGAACGCGCAAAAAACAGACCCGCGGAGGCCGCAAGGCTCCCGCGGGTCTGTTTTTTACGCCCCGGCGAGCAGGCGGAGGATGCGCCGCCGGTAGACGACCATCAAAAACGCAGCGGCGCTCACCCAGGCGAGGGTGTCGCCGATGTAGACGCCCCTTTCGGCGAGAACGAGCGTCAGCGCCCAGGTAACGGCCGTGCGCATGAGCACTTGCAGAAAGCTGGAAAGGACGGGAAAGACCGCGTCGCCCATGCCCTGCAGGGAGGAGCGGAAGATGAAGAGGGAATAGAGCGAAAAGAGCATCACGCAGATGACGCGCAGGAAATCGTACGAGACCGCGATGACCTCCGCCGCGCGCGGGTCGGCCGTATCCACAAAGAGCGAGGCCAGCTGCCGTCCGAAGAGCATGCCCAGCGCGCCCATCAGCACCGCCGCGGTGATGGAGATGGCCAGCGCCTTGCGCACGCCCTCGCGGATGCGCCCGTATGCGCGCGCGCCGAGGTTCTGCCCGGCGTAGGTGTGCATGGACGAGCCGATGGAGAGGCCGATCATCTCCAAAATGCCGCTGATCTTCATGGCCGCGGATACGCCCGCCATCACCACCACGCCGAAGCCGTTGACGATGCCCTGCATGATCACCCCGCCCACGGAGACGATGCTGTTCTGCCCGGCGATGGGAAAGCCCAGACGCGCCAATTCCCGAAGCACAGCGCCGTCCGGGGCGAAATCCTCGCGCTTCAGGGCGTACTGCGGGAGCCGCCTCACCGCCGCGAGGCAGAATACCGCCGAGCACAGCTGCCCCAGCACCGTGGCCGCCGCCGCGCCCTGCACGCCCCAGCCGAAGCCGGCTACGAACAGAAGATCCAGCGCGATGTTCACGCCCGAGGCGATGATCATGGCGAACAGCGGCGTGCGGCTGTCCCCGAGCGCGCGCAGCATGCCCGCGAAGAGGTTGTAGCACATGGTGATGGGGATGCCCAGGAAGATGATGCGCACGTAGCGGAAGGCCAGGGGATAGGAATCCTCCGGCGTGCGCATCCAGCGCAGGGCAGGGCCGCACAGGGAGAGACTCAGCGTCGTGGCGACGAGGATCGTCGCGGCGGTCAGGAGCATGGACATGGCCGCCGCCTTGCGCATGCCGGGCATGTCTCCCGCGCCGAAACGCTGGGAGATCAGGATGGTGAAGCCCTGCGTCAGGCCGATCGTGAAGCCCAGCACGAGCCAGTCCAGCCAGCCGGAGGCGCCCACCGCGGCCAGCGCCGTCACGCCCGCCACCTTGCCGACGATGGCCGAATCCACCAGGGAATAGAGCTGCTGGCAGACGTTCCCCAGCAGCATGGGCAGAGCGAAGGCGAGGATGTGTCCCGCCGGGTCGCCTTTGGTCATATCGCGGACAGCCGCCATGCGCCGCGCCTCCTTCGCGTAAATACTGCTCTCATTATAGCAGAAGGGGACCGGGGCGCGGTAGCGAAAGTGTGACAAATGCGAAAAAGGGCGTATCCCTTTACGCGCGGGGCCAAAACCTGGTATTATATACGCGGGGAAAACGGAGAAACGGAGGAATGAAAATGAAGATCACGAACGTGCGCACGTTCGTCGTGGACTGCTTCCGCACCAACTGGATCTTCGTCAAGGTGGATACAGACGAGGGCCTGAGCGGCGTGGGCGAGGGCACGCTGGAATACAAGGAGAAGGCCTTCGAAGGCGCGGTGGAGCACATCCGCGAGGCGATCGTGGGCCAGGATCCGCGAGATATCGAGAAGATCTGGCACGAGACCTACCGCGACGCCTATTGGCGCGGCGGCGCGGTGCTCATGAGCGCGCTCTCGGCGGTGGAGATGGCCCTGTGGGATATCCTCGGAAAGAGCCTGGGCGTGCCGGTGAGCCGGCTGCTGGGCGGGAGGGTCAACGAAAAGGTGCGCATCTACGTCAACGGCTGGTTCTCCGGCGCGCGCGAGCCCGAGGAGTTCGCCGCAAAGGCGGAGGCGGCCGCCAGACGGGGCGTCACGGCTCTCAAGTGGGATCCCTTCGGCAAGAGCTATCGCGAGATCGCCCATGCGGATCTGGACCGCGCGCTCAACTGCGTGGACGCGGTGCGCCGGGCCGTCGGTCCGGGCGTGGATCTGCTCATCGAGGGCCACGGCCGCTTCGATCTGCCCACCGCCCTGAAGATCGCCCGCGAGCTCGAGCCCTTCCGGCCCATGTTCTTCGAGGAGCCCGTGCCGCCGGACGATCTCGAGGCCCTGAAAATGGTCCACGACCGATCGCCCGTGGCCATCGCCGCCGGAGAGCGCCTCTACACCCGCTGGGATTTCCGCCGCCTCTTCGACCGCATGGCGGCTGATTATATCCAGCCGGACGTCTCCCACGCGGGCGGCGTCATGGAGCTCAAGAAAATCGCCGCGGAGGCGGAATGCCGCGGCCTGCCCTTCGCGCCGCACAACCCCTCCGGACCCGTCGCCAACGCGGCCACGCTGCAGCTGGCGGCCTGCTGCCCGAATTTCTGCATCCTGGAGATCATGTACGACGACGTGGAGTGGCGCAAGGACGTGACGAACGAACAGCTGACCTACGCGGACGGCTGCATCGCCGTTCCGGACAGGCCGGGCCTGGGCATCGAGATCGACGAGGAGGCCTGTCTCGCCCATCCCTATCGGCCCCACACCTTGCGGCACTATACCGGCGCGCTGACGGATATCCGTCCCGCGCGCACGGAGTTCTATTTCTGAGGGAGGGAAACACCATGCGAAAAGCCCTGTTCATCACCGGCGGCACCAAGGGCACAGGTTTGGCCACGGCCCGCCGCTTCGCTCGGGAAGGATACGCCGTCTGCCTCACCAGCCGCTCCGGGGAGCGCGCGGAGGCGGCGGCGCGGTCTGTCGCGGAGGAATTCGGCGTTCCCGCCAAGGGCTACGCGCTCGATATCCGCGACGAGGAGCGCGTCAAGGAGATCTTCCGCGATATCGACGAGAGCGGCCTGTTCGTGGAGACGGTGGTCCTCAACTCCGCGGATATGGGCTTTGGCAGCGATCCGGCCAAGGGGCAGGATTTCTTCACCGTCCCGGTGGAGGAATTCGGCCGCGTGTTCGAGACGAATCTTGTGTGGAACTTCACCATCGTGCGCCAGGCGGCCCTGCGCATGCGGGAGATGGGCGGCGGCGCGATCGTCTTCATCTCCTCGAACACGGCCTACCGCGCCATCCCCGGCCGCGTGGCCTATTCCGCCTCCAAGGGCGGCATCAACGCTATGAGCCGCGCCCTGGCGATCGAACTGGGGCCCTACGGCATCCGCAGCAACGTCGTCCTGCCCGGCACGATCAAGACCGACCGCTGGGTCGCCATGGGCGATAAACAGATCGTCAACGGCGAGCTCACGCCCATCGGCGACATCTCCGATTTCGAGGATATCGCCAGCGCCGCGTGGTTCCTGGGAAGCGGCGAATCCAAGAACATCACCGGCGCGGAGATCACCGTGGACGGCGGCATGAGCGCCCAGCTCTTCCCGCAGAAGCTCAAGGAATGGAAGGGCGCGCTCCGGGAAAACGGGCTGCTCTGAAGGGAGAGAGGGATATGCTGAACTGCGATGTGCGCGCGTACGGCGCTCTGGGCGACGGGAAAACCATGGACACGCGTGCCGTGCAGGCCGCCATCGACGACTGCGGCGCGCACGGCGGCGGACGCGTCACCCTGGCCGGGGGACGGTTCCTGTGCGGGCGGATCGACCTGCGCAGCGGCGTTGAGCTCCACATCGAGCGCGACGGAGTGCTTCTCGGCTCCACGAACGGCCTGGATTTCCCGGAGATCGAATCCGACTTCTGGCGGGTGGAGTACGCCCCGCGCTTCAACCGGCGCTGCTTCCTCTACGCGGAGGGATGCGAGGATATCGCCATCACCGGCCGCGGCGCCATCGATTGCCAGGGGGAGGCGTATATCGAAGCGCTGCCTCCCGAAAAGGCGCGCGAAGGCCTCTGGCCCTACGTTCGCAAACCCTTCCCTGCGGGCTTCGAGGACGCGGGCTCGCGCGGTCTTCAGCCCGCCCAGCGCAAGATGTGCAGCCTGAGCCCGGCGCGGGTCGTGTTCTTCATCGGCTGCAAAAGGGTCCTCATCGAGGATGTGACCATGCGCGCCCAGCCCGCAGGCTGGAGCTACTGGCTCTGCGGCTGCGAAAACGTGCACGTGCACCGCGCCACGATCGACGCGCCGGTCGATTACCCCAACAACGACGGCATCCACATCAACTGCTGCCGGAACGTGACCGTCTCGGATTGCAACATCTCCTGCGGGGACGACGGCATCGTCGTGCGCGCCTATTCCGCGCCTCTGGGAAGGCCAACGCCCTGCGAGAAGATCGCCGTGACCAACTGCAACATCACCAGCCATTCCGCGGGCGTGCGCGTGGGCTGGTACAACGACGGCGTGATCCGCGATTGCGTATTCCAGAATCTCACCATCACGGATTCCACCGTCGGCATCGATTTCCGCCTGCCCGATACCCCGAAGGGCGGCCGCGGCAGCGACGAGGGCTTCGAGGATACGCTCATCGAACGGCTGAGCTTTGGCAACATCCTCATCGACCGCAATTACTACGAGCCGGTCTTTATCCACATCTGCGAGCGCAACCGCTGCGCGGGCATCCGCGAGATCTGCTTCGACGGCGTGCGGGCTGTCGCGGCGCACATGCCGGCGATCATCGGCCGGCCGGGCTGCCCGGTGAAGGACGTGCGCTTCGCCTCCTGCAGCTTCCGGCAGATCCCGCGCGAGGCCATCCCCGGCCAGGAGAAGGGCCCGCGCTGCCCGGGCCGGGAATTCACCCTGCAGCCGGTCTTCCGCTGTGTGGAGGGCCTGCGGTTCCAGGATACGGACTTCACTGTCCTGTAAGGAGAAATACATATGAAGCGATTTGCGGATTTCCCGCAGGTGTCCCTGGGCGTCTTCCCGACGCCCATACAGCGCCTGGACAACATCAGCCGCATGCTCGGGACGAACGTCTACATCAAGCGGGACGATCTCACCGGCCTGGGCCTGGGCGGCAACAAGGTGCGCAAGCTGGAATTCCTCATGGCCGAGGCAAAGGCACAGGGCGCGCGGGTGGTCTTCACCACAGGCGGCGCGCAATCCAACCATGCCATGCTCACCGCCGCAGCCGCGGCGAAGATGGGCATGCGGGCCGTCCTCATCCTGAAAAAGCGCGGCGTGACGGCGCGGCTGGGCAACCAGCTCCTGGAGCACCTGATGGGCACAGAGGTGCGTTTCATGGATACGGACGATTACGCCGACATCTACGCGGAAATGGACCGCCTGGGCCGCGAAATCGGCGAGTCGTATTACAAGATCCC
>CACZOT010000247.1 GCA_902782795.1 uncultured Eubacteriales bacterium
GGCACGTTCGCGGCCAGATACCAGAGGATGAACTCGATATCGTCCACCGGCGGGTTGCGGAAGCCCACCTGGAACACGAACCACATCACCAGCATGTTCACCAGCGGCTGGATATAAGCCCAGATCACGCCGAAGGCGCTCCCAGCGTAGCGGGCCTTCAGATCGTTTTTGACAAGCTGCCCGAGGACCTCCCGGTTCGTGAAGATATCCCGGAAAAAGTACCCCAGGGTGCGCAGCCGGTTCAGCACGGACGTATCACTCCGCTCTTGCGCCGCTGCCCCTGGCGGGCGGCGGCAGGTTTTTCGGTACCCGCAGCGAGGGAAGGGGCCCGCGCTGGGCATACTTTGCCCATGATCATTAACAGAAGTAGAATATCATTTTTAGAGTATCCTGTCAAGGCGGGCCGGGCTTTCCCAACCTACTATAATCGCCGGATGGGATGCCCGGCTCCGGCGTCCGTCTTTTTCCTTGAAAAGCCTGACGCGCTTCTGATATAATAAATCGCGCCGCGTTTCGCGGGCATCCTTTGCGTGAATCAAAAAGGAGCTGTCCCCATGAAGAAGATCTTCGCCGTCCTCCTGGCCGCGCTGCTAGCGCTCGCCTCTCTGCCCGCCTTTGCCGCGAACCAAAAGGCCGAGCTCAGCGCCGAGACCGCCGACCAGATCGAGGCGTTCCTCCTCCAGTGCCGCGAAGAGGGCACGAGGAATTTCACCATCACGTGCACGGAAGCGCTCTTCGACGAACTGCGCGCCAACAGCTACGCGGGCGTCAGCAAGCTCTGCATGAAGGCGGGCATCGACGATCCGTCCTACAAGTACAACTATTCCGGCCAGTTCTTCTTCGAGAACGTCCTCTTCGCGGAGAACATCACCTACGCTGAGCCCGCGACCGCCGAGGAGGCAAGCGCCGCCGCCACCCGCTTCGTGGAGATGGGCGCGAAGGGCTTCACGTTCTCCCTGTCCGAAGAGCTGTACGAGACCCTCTTCTCGAACCGGGGCCTTTACCCGATCCTCGCCAGGCTCGGCGTCGAGGAATTTCAGCTGAGCGGTTCCAAAGCCGCCGGCCTGCTCTACGTGCGCAATATGCGGCCCTTCGCCCGGGATTGGGCCGTGGCGGACGACCTCTTCGCCGCGGGCGCGATCGTCTCCGCCTGGCGCGAGGCGGGCAAGACCGCCTTCACCCTCGTGTTCGACCAGGAGGATTACGACAGCCTCAGCGGCGACGGCCGCCGCCTTGTCGAGTTCCTGGGCGGCGTCTCCGGCGGCTCCGTCAGGACCGACCGCAACGCGCGGACCCTCACCTACGAGCAGGTTTCCTGGGACAATACCCCCGCCGCCTACTGCGCCAGCGAGGAGGAGATCGTCGCCGCCATCGCGGGCATGGGCGCGCAGGGCGAGCGCTCCTTCCAGCTCATGACCAGCCAGGAGGTGTGGGACGCCATCTATCCCAACTCCTTTGCGCGCCTTTACGAGCTGCACACCCAGGCGGGCCTGAGCGATTGCTCCCTGCGCTACTCCTCCGTGACCCGCACGCTCCTGTACGACAACGCGGAGATCACCGCCGACGTGACCGTACTCGCCAGCGCGGAGGAAGCCGCCGCCTACATGGACGAGTGCGCCGCCCGCGGGGAGGAGAGGATCTCCATGTTCCTCACGGCCGACGTGTACGACAGCCTCATGGAGGGCGTTTCCTCCATCCGCCTTTTCGCGCAGGATTCCGGCGTCTACTCCCTCGCCGCCCGCGCGGGCATCTTCCATTACGGCATCCGTCCCAACCGGGACAGCGGCTCTCTCGCCTTCACGGACATCGAGTACTTCCCCGGCACCGTGATCCTCCGCGCCGTGGAAGCGGGCGAGGAGGGCTCTCTGCCGCCGCGCCTTCAGGAGACCCTGGCCGCCGCGCGCGCCATGGCCGGGGAATGCCAGGCCGAAAGCGATGTGGAGACCGCCCGCCGCATCCATGACCGCCTCTGCGAGACCATCGTCTACACCGACGACGAATCCACCGAGGAGGACGACTGCGCCATCGGCGCGCTGCTGAACGGGCAGGCCAACTGTGACGGCTACAGCGACGCCATGTTCCTCGTGGGGCGCCTGGCCGGTCTGGAGATCGCCTACCAGCACGGCAACAGCAAGGACGGCGGCCTCGCCGGGCTTTCCTCCACCCACATCTGGAACGTCATCCGCCTGGACGGCTCCTGGCGCATGGTCGACGTCACCTGGGACGACAACGAGTCCATGGCCCCCGGCTACCTCTGGTTCAACATCGGGCAGGACCGCGCCGCCCGTACCCACGTCTGGAAGGACGGGGTCGGCTATCCCCTCTTCGAAACCACCGACGAGAGCGCTCGCCCCGTGGCGGAGTACCGCGTCGCCACCGAGGAGGACGTCACCGCCGCCACCGCCGACGCCTGCGAAAAGGGCCTGGAGGCCTTCGATCTCTACCTCACCGGGGACAGCGAACTGACCCGCTTCACCACGCGCATCGCCATGGAAAAGGGCCTCACTGGCGCCTGCGCTTATTTCTGGGTGGAGAGCCTCGGCTGCATGCACGTGCAGCTCGGCTGACCGTCCAACACAGTGAAAGGGAAGCCCGGCAAACCAGCCGGGCTTCCCTTTTTGGCGCGGGGGTGGTATCCTGTCCCCGGAAGTTAATTAAGACTAACCAAAATGAACCCA
>CACZOT010000248.1 GCA_902782795.1 uncultured Eubacteriales bacterium
CGAAAAGCGGCGCGAAACGCGCATGGAGGGGAACAAATTATGCGGCTTTCCAAAGTTCTGGAGCGCAAGGTCTCGACAAGAATGTATATACCATTCATCATTGCCTGCATCGCGCTCGTGCTGGTCGTAGCCTTGATCGTCGCGGCGACGCAAAACGCCGGGCGCTCCGGCACCATCGACAGCGCGCGCAACAGCCTCGGCGCGGCCGAGTACACGGAACTCGCCGCGGCGCTGGCCTCGTTCGATACCGTCGGCTACCCGAACGCCGACCTCATGGGCGATATCATGCCCACGCTGCGGCTGCATTTCCATTGCGCGGAGCGGCTCGATTCCGTGCTCACCGGCGAATTCGGCGAGAAATACTCGCTCCTGGACGCGGAGGTCTACCGCTACATCCAGCTCACCATGAGCGAGATCGAGAACGCCTTCGCGCAGGGGCTCTCCACCAGCCAGGGCGTGGAGAACATGGGCGTGTACATGCTCATGCTGCGCCAGAACCTCACTGGGCGCTTCGACGCGGGCGGAAACCTGCTGCCCGCGGGCTGAGGACGTCTTCATCCTGCGAACTTCCGAGAAAAACGCGGCTTGTACTGCCTGGGCAGGCAGTGCAAGCCGCGTTTGTTTTCCAGGCGGTTCGGTCCGGGAGACAGCTTCTTACGAATCCTCCACCACGACGATCCGCTCCGTCAGGTCGCGGGCGGCGCGGCGCTGGGAGCGTTCGCGGCAGAGCAGCGCGCGCACGTCCGTGGCGCGGCGCTCGAAAGCGAAGACCGGGTCTTCCGTCCTCTCCACGGCCCGCGTCACGAAGGGCAGGCGGCACGCTTCCGCCAGTTTCCCGAGCAGCGGCGCGGCGCTCCGGCGGAACCCGATCAGGCGCACGTACTCCGGCGCGGGATGCGCCTCCATCAGCGCCGCGTCCGCACCGAGAAGCGCGTGGACGAGCAGGCGCGAGAGCCGCGCGCGCGTGTAGCGGCGGGATTTCAGGCGCTCGAGGAGCTCCTCGCGGGAGGTGCATTCCTCGGCGGCGCGGGCCAGAAGCCGATCGAGCCCCTCCCCCATGCCGGGCAGAGCCGCGAGGACTGTCTCGCCCATCCCGCGCAGCGCGTAGAGCAGGAGCCGGTCCAGGGCGTCCGCGTCCGGAAGAGCCCCAGGCGCGGCTTCGCGCAGGAACGCGAACACCTCCGGAGGCATGGCCTGGACGGCGGCGTCCACATCCCCCGCGAGCACGGCCCGGCGGATGGCCGAGGCGCTCGTCTCCGGAGCGAGGACGGTCTCGTGGTGCGAGACCGCGCGGCGCACGACGACGGGCGTCATGGGCCGCTCCAGGCGCGCGTTCGCCCGCAGGTATTCCACGGCCAAGGCCGCGTTCGGCGCGCGCAGGAGCTCCGCGTCCAGCCCGGTCAGGGCCGCGAGGGCCTCGCCCCGGGCGCGCGGGAAGCTCTTGCCCGCGTCCAGGCCCTCTCGCAGGCGGGTGCGGTATTCCTCCGGCTCCGCTTCGAGAAGCGCGGCGACGGAGCGCAGCGCGGCCAGGTCGTCCGTTTCGCAGCCGAAGGAGAACCATTCGCAGCCCAGCGCGGCGAGCGTCTCCACGCCGCCCCGGGCGAACCCCTCGGCCGGCTGCGTTCCCCAGAGGGCGGGCAGTTCCACGACCACGTCCGCGCCGCCGAGCAGCGCCATGCGGGCGCGGGTCCACTTGTCCAGGAGCATGGGCTCTCCGCGCTGGGAAAAGGAGCCGTTCATGCAGCCGACCACGAGGTCGCAGCCCGTTGCCTCCCGGGTGCGTTCGATATGCCGCCTGTGCCCGTTATGGAACGGATCCCATTCCGCGATGACGCCCGCAGCGCGCATGGCCATCTCCCCTTTCCCGCTTATTGTACCCCTCCGCCCCGCGCCGCGCAAGGGCGCTTTTGCGCTTGCGCCGGGCGGCGTCTTCCCGTATAATAGGAGGGCTACTACCGATATTGGAGGGACCGGGAACTATGGCGAAGCTCTATTTCCGCTATGGGGCGATGGGCTCCAGCAAGACGGCCAACGCCATCATGGTGGATTACAATTACCGCGAGCGCGGGCAAAAGAGCCTGATCTGCAAGCCGGCGCTCGATCATCGCGACGGGGACCACATCGTCGGTTCGCGCAGCGGTCTGCGCGCGCCCTGCCTCTTCTTCGAGGAGCTGGACACGGTCGATCCGCGCGAATACGACTGCATCATCGTGGACGAGGCCCAGTTCCTCACCCGCGAGCAAGTGGAGAAGCTGGTCTACATCGTCGATCAGCTGGGCGTGCCCGTGATCTGCTACGGCCTGCGCGCCGATTTCCAGCAGAACCTCTTCGAGGGCAGCAAATGGCTCCTCGCCTGGGCGGACACCATCGAGGAGGTCAAGACCGTCTGCTGGTGCGGGCGCAAGGCTACCTGCAACGCGCGCATCTCCGGCGGCCGCGTGGTCAAGACCGGCGAGCAGATCCTCCTGGGCGGCAACGAGAGCTACGTGGCCCTCTGCCGCAAGCACTGGGCCGAGGGCAAGCTCGGGCCGGAAGAAGGCGGCGCGCTGTGACCATCCGCCGTGTGGACGGCTCGGACAAGAAGCGCTTTCTCGACCTGCTCCTCTTGGCCGATCCCTGCGAGGAGATGGTCGATCGCTATCTCGGCGCGGGCGAGATGTACGTCCTTGAGGAAGACGGCCGTGCCGTTTCGGAATGCGTGATGTTCCCCCGGGCGGACGGCGCCATCGAGCTCAAGAACATCGCCACCGCCCCGGAGGCGCAAAAGCGCGGCTTCGCGGGCCTGCTCCTGGAGGAGATGGCCCGACGCTACGCCGGGCGTTTCCGCCGCATGTACGTGGGCACCGCCGGGGCCGAGCGCTTCTATGAGGCGCATGGCTTCCGCTACGCCTATACCTTCGAGGAGTTCTTCACGCTCTATTACCCCGAGCCCGTCGTGGACGGCGATCTCGTCTGCGTGGACATGGTCTACCTCTCGCGGGAGCTCTGAGCGCTTTGCTCCGGGGCGTTCGCCGGGAGGCTCCGCCTCCTGGACCTCCGGGCAACCACATTTCGGGAAAATTTTAAAATCAGGGTTCTGGTATCCTTTCGACAGGATGCCAGAACCCTTTGTTTTGTATATGGATTCCAGAAATCCCCCATGATGGGATTCTGAAGGGCCAATGGCCCTTCAGCGTGGTCCTGGGGCAGAACCCCTGGCGTACCCCCAGCGCGTACTCTGTTCCGTCAGACGCGTTCGTCGATCGGCACGTACTCGCTGTGCTGCATGACGGCCTTGTAGCCCGGGCGGATGAGCCTGCCGCCGGAGATGAGCTCCTCCATGCGGTGGGCGCACCAGCCGGAAACGCGCGCGATGGCGAACAGGGGCGTGAACATCTCCTCGGGAATGCCGAGCATGGCATAGACGAGGCCGGAGTACATATCCACGTTGGCGCACATGACCTTGTGGCCCGGGAGATGCTCGGCCAGCAGCTCCAGGCCGATGCGCTCGATGCGCTCCATGAGGGAGAAATCCTCCGCCATGCCGGATTGGGCGGCCAGATCGCGCGCGTACTCCTTGATGAGCAGGGTGCGCGGATCGCTGGTGGTATAGACCGCGTGGCCCAGGCCGTAGATCTTGCCGGAGCCGTCGTTGGCCTCGCCGGCGAGGATCTTCTTCAGATACTCGGCGAGCTCGCCGTCGTTGGCGGGATCGGCGAGGTGGGCCTTGATATCGTGGAACATCTGCATGACCTTGGCGTTCGCGCCGCCGTGCAGCGGGCCCTTGAGGGAATTGATGGCCGCGCAGATGGCCCCGTACGTGTCCGTTCCCGTGGAGGTGAGGACGCGGCAGGTGAAGGCGGAGTTGTTGCCGCCGCCGTGCTCGGCCTGGAGCGTGAGCATGAGATCGAGCATGTGGGCCTCTTCGGAGGTGTAGCTCTTGTCGGAGCGCAGCATGCGCAGGAGGTTCTCCGCGATGGAGAGCTCCTCCATGGGCACGTGCAGGTAGAGCGAATCGTGGTTGAAATAGTGCCGCTTGATGTTGTAGGCGTTGGAGACGATGATCGGCAGGCGCGCGATCAGCTCGATGGACTGCCTCAGCACGTTTTCCGGCGATGTGTCGTCCGGCGCGTCGTCATAGGAATAGAGGCTGAGCACGCCCGTGGCCAGCTTGTTCATGATGCTCTGGTTGGGAGCCTTGAAGAGCACGGCCTCGTTGAACCCCTCCGGCATATGCCGCGCGGCCGCGATGACGCTGTTAAACGTGGACAGCTCCTCGCGCGTGGGTAATTTGCCCAGCAGCAGCAGGTAGCAGACCTCCTCGAAGCCGAACACGCCCCGCTGCGCCTCGCCGCGGATGAGATCGTTGATATCCAGCCCGCGGTAGTACAGGCGGCCGGGCATGGGGATGGGGTCGCCATCCAGCATCATATAGCCCTGCACGCTGCCGATGCTCGTGACGCCCGCCAGGACGCCCGTGCCGTCGGAATTGCGCAGGCCACGTTTGATATTGTAGGAGCGGAACTGCTTGGGGTCGATCTCGTAGCGGGAGCGGATGTTCTCGCTCAGGCGGCGCACGTAGCCGCTGATGACCTCGTCCTTGGGCATGTTCTGCATGAGGGCACCTCCCTGGGATGATGGTTTTTCTATTATATCGCCCTTCCGGCCTTATTGCAAGCCATTTTTCTTTTTGATCGAAAATTTGACATTCCTGCCCCTTTTTTTCGCTCAAAACTGCACAAACAGTATTTTCATCTTGCATTTTTGACGCTGTGCCTCTATAATGGTACCATAGGGATTGGTCTTCCCGGCATATCAGACGGACAGTAAAGTAAGGAGATAAAAAACATGAACTGGCTGGATCGACCGGTGCTCCTTTCGGGCGGGGCCGTGCGCGAGGCGCAGGGCGAGCCCGGGCGCGGCACCATGACGGAGCGGATCCTCGCGGCCCACGGCGGCGCGCACATCCGCTTCGACGCGCTCATCTCGCACGATATCACCTACGTCGGCATTATCCAGACGGCGCGCGCCAGCGGCATGCGCGCCTTCCCCCTGCCCTACGCCTTCACCAACTGCCACAACAGCCTCTGCGCCGTGGGCGGCACCATCAACGAGGACGACCACGCCTTCGGCCTCTCGGCCGCGCGCAAATACGGCGGCGTGTACGTTCCGCGCAACCTGGCCGTCATCCACCAGTACGCACGCGAACAGATGGCCTCCTGCGGCGGCATGATCCTCGGCTCCGACAGTCACACGCGCTACGGCGCCCTGGGCACCATGGGCGTCGGCGAGGGCGGGCCGGAGCTGGTCAAACAGCTGCTGGGCAACACCTACGATCTCCCCTCCCGCCCCGGTACGGTGCTGGTGTACCTGACGGGCAAGCCGCGCCACGGCGTCGGCCCGCACGACGTCGCCCTCGCCCTGTGCGCGCGCGTCTATAAAGAAGGGCTGTTCAAAAACAAGGTGCTGGAGTTCGCTGGGCCTGGCGTCGGCAATCTGAGCATGGATTTCCGCATCGGCATCGACGTCATGACCACGGAGACGGCCTGCCTCTCCTCCATCTGGACCACCGACGAGAAGACCCGCGCCTGGTACAGCGCCCATGGCCGCGAGGACAAATTCGCCTTCCTCGCGCCGGAGGAGAACGCCTGCTACGACTCCGCGCTCCTGGTCGATCTGGGCGAGATCGAGCCCATGATCGCCCTGCCCTTCCACCCCAGCAACGCCTTCCCCATCCGCCAGCTGAACGAGACGCCGCTGGACGTCCTGCGCGAGGCGGAGAAGGCCGCCGGGCTGGACGGCGAGCTCGTCTCCCGCTGGACGGAGAAGGGCCTGCGCGCCGATCAGTTCGTCATCGCGGGCTGCGCGGGCGGCATGTACGAGAACCTGCTCAACGCCGCGGCCATCCTACGCGGCCACAGCGCGGGCGATATGAACGTCTACCCCGCGAGCCTTCCCCAGGAGCTGGCCCTGCTGCGCTCCGGCGCTTCGGAGGAGCTCCTCGCCAGCGGAGCGGTGCTGAAGCCCTGCTTCTGCGGCCCTTGCTTCGGCGCGGGCGATACGCCCAAGAACGGCGGGCTCTCCCTGCGCCACACCACGCGCAACTTCCCCTATCGCGAGGGCGCCAAGCCCGGCGAGGGGCAGAAGGCCTTCGTCGCCCTGATGGACGCCCGCTCCATCGCCGCCAGCGCGCTGACGGGCTTCGTCACCGGCGCGGATACCATCGATTATGAGGACGTCTCCGACGCGCCGTATTCCTTCGACCCGGCTCCCTACCAGCGCCGCGTGGAAGATTTCACCGGCCGCCCGCAGCCGGACGCGCCGCTGGAGTTCGGCCCGAACATCGCCGATTGGCCGGAGTTCCCGCCCCTGGGCGAGGACCTCAGCTTCACCGTGGCTTCCGTGCTGACCGACCCTGTCACCACCACGGACGAGCTCATCCCCTCCGGCGAGACCTCCAGCTACCGCTCCAACCCGGCGCGTCTGGCCGAATTCGCCCTCTCCCGGCGCGATCCCGGCTACGCCGCGCGTTCCAAGGCCGCGCGGGACGCGGGCGGGGCCAGCTGCGTCTGCGCCGTCTGCCCCGGCGACGGCTCCGCGCGCGAGCAGGCCGCCTCCTGCCAGAGAGTGCTGGGCGGAGCGGCGAACATCGCCGTCTCCTACGCGACCAAGCGCTATCGCGCCAACCTCGTCAACTGGGGCATCTTCCCCTTCGTGAGCGAAGAGGCCGTTTCGCTGCGGGTGGGCGACCAGGTCTCCCTTCCCGGCCTGCGCGGCGGGCTCCTCGCGGGCGAGCGGGAATTCACCGCCCAGGTCAACGGCGGCGAGAGGACCATCCGCCTCGCCCTGCCCGGCCTGACCGACGCGGAGCTGGAGATCCTCCTGGACGGCTGCCTCATCAACCATTACCGCAAGGAGGCCGAAAAGAATGGCTAAGATCCAAATGCGAAACCCCATCGCCGAACTCGACGGCGACGAGATGACGCGCATCCTCTGGAAACAGATCAAGGAGATCGTCCTCGCGCCCTTCGTGGAGCTCAACACCGAATACTACGACCTCGGCCTCCCCCACCGCGACGAGACGGACGACGCCGTCACCCTCGAGGCCGCCAAGGCCATCCGCCGCCTCCGGGTGGGCGTCAAGTGCGCCACCATCACGCCCAACACCGGCCGCATGACGGAATACAACCTCAAGCGCATGTACAAGAGCCCCAACGCCACCCTGCGCGCCTATCTGGACGGCACCGTCTTCCGCACGCCCATCCTCGCGCCGGGCATCAAGCCGGTCATCCCCCGCTGGGAAGCGCCCATCACCGTGGCGCGCCACGCCTACGGCGATATCTACAAGGCCGTGGAGATGCGCACGGAGAAAAAGGGCAAAGCTGAGCTGGTCTTCACCGCCGAGGACGGCTCCGTCCGGCGAGAGACCATCTTCGATTTCGATTCCCCCGGCGTCATCCAGGGCATGCACAACAAGCGCGATTCCATCGAATCCTTCGCGCGCGCGTGCTTCGCGTACGCCCTTTCCGTCAAACAGGATCTCTGGTTCGCCACCAAGGACACCATCTCCAAGACCTATGACGAGGAGTTCAAGCGCGTCTTCG
>CACZOT010000249.1 GCA_902782795.1 uncultured Eubacteriales bacterium
GCCCTCTGCCGGAGGTCCAGGAGGCGGAGCCTCCTGGGGGGGTCCCTTACGGATATTCCCGGAACAGATCGATATAATGCGGGTACTCCTTTGTTGGCGTGAACTGGCCGCTCTCGATGAGGCGCATGATGCCCTCGCGCGTCTCCCAGCTGGCGGCGCAGGTCTCTCCGAGCCGGAGGCGGATTTGCTTGGCGGGCACGTCCGCGTCAAAGACCCACACGTCCAGAAAACCAGGGTTTTCCCAGCTGGGCTTCGGTCCGCGCTTATAGGAGCGCAGGAGCCGCCCGTCTTCCGGGCGCAGCACGACGCCCGTCTCCTCCCGGATCTCGCGCATGATAGCCGTGATGCTGTCCTCGCCGGCCATGGCGCAGCCGCCGGGCGTCTCCCAGACCAGCGGGTACGATTTCTTCGCCGCGTCCCGCCGTGTCACGAGCCACTTGCCTTCGCCGTTGCGCAGCCAGGCGATCACCGCCAGCTGGTATTCGCCCTCGGCCGGTTCCTCACCGCGCGCCTTGATGCGGCCGGTCTTCCTCCGGTCGGCGTCGTACACGTCCCAGTATTCCATTCCGTCCCTCCGATGCGCACAGCGCCCATGATGGGATTCTTAAGGGCCCTCGGCCCTTAAGCAGGGGAGCAGGGGACGGCGTCCCCTGCCAGGAGAGCGCGAGAGGGCGGAGCCCTCTCGCCAAAGGCGGCGGCCCGCAGGCCGCGCAAAGCCCTTTAGAATACCGACTGCGTAAGCCGGTTGAGGATGTCCGCCCGGTTGAACCAATCGTACAGCATGGATCCCCCCAGCAGCTCCTCGGCGCTCTCCATCGGCACCACGCTGTTGAGCAGCGGCACAAGCGAGAAGATCAGCGCCACCACCACCGCGCCGCGGGCCAGGCCGAACAGCCCGCCCAGGAGCCAATCCATATGCCGGAGCATGGGGAAGCGAAACACGTGGTTGAGCAGGTTGACCACCAGCAGAACCACCACGTAGCTGACGATGAACATGACCAGGAAGGAAAGGACGTTCAGCGCCGCGCCAGAGATCGTCTGGCCGAGGTATTCCCCCAGCGTGTTGAGGCCCAGCTTGCTGAACGCGCCGGAGGTCACGTTCTGCTGGAAGGCATTGACGATCACGCTGGGCAGCTTCAGCGAGGCCGCGGCCTGGGCGAGCTCTGTCTGAGAGATCGCCGTCACCGCCTTCTCGGCCACGCCGCCGCTGCTAAAGAAGGCGTTCGCGTCCAGATAATAGCGGAAGAAGCCCATCAGCGAATTGTTCGCCTGCAGGGCCGCGCTCAGCTGCGGATAGAAATGCATCGCGCCGAACCACGCGGCGACGAATCCGATCACCGCCAGGCCGGAGGCGAGGAACCCCTTGTACATGCCCGATACCAGGCTGATGCCTAGGATCGCCAGAATGATGATGTCGATGATGTTCAGTGTCATGTTTCCCATCCTCTCTCCCGCGGACTGACCCGTCCGCAGGACCCGATATTTCGCGCGGGGTGCAGGGGCGCGGCCGGCCGCGAAGCGGACGGCGCCCCTGCCTTGCGTCTCTCTACGGCAAGGGGATCAGGTAGACCTTGCCCATGCTGGCCACGAGGGCCTTGCCGTCGTCCGTCACGCCGATCACGCGGTCGGCAGAGACAGGCATGCGATAGATGGTGGTCTTTGCGCTGTTGAGCGTGCCGACCACGCAGTATTCTCCGTTGAAGCCATAGACCTTGTCGCTCCCGGCCACGATATCGAAGCACTTGTAGGGGAGGCGCAGCGTCCTGTCGACGGAGCCCTTGAGCAGGCGCACGTCCTGGATGCCCTGGCCGCCGCCGGTCTCGTCCATGGCCACGAAGGCGAGGAGCGGATCGTCCCCGCCGCCGCCGATATCGTCCAGATACCAGCCGTAGACCAGCACGCGCGAAGCGGCGTCTTCGATGCCCTGGTAGGTGTAGGAGCGCATATAGGTCGTGCCCACGGCGCGGATCTGCGTGGCGTGGAACAGCACCCGGTAGACGATCTGGTCGCTCTCGGCGATGGAACCTGTCTCCATCTTGCCGGGCTTGTAGGTGTTCAGGCTGGAGACGGGCACCGTGCCCTCGGTGTCCAGCGTCATCAGCCAGAAGAGGTTGCCGTTGTTGAAGAAGCCGTAATCGAGCACGGTGCAGTTGGGCTTGGCGATGGAATCGATCTGCTTGCCGCTCAGGTCCAGGATGACGATGGTCGCGTCGTCCTCCGCGCCGGTGCACACGGCCACGTACTGGCTTCCCGCGTGCGCCGATTGCACCGTCTGGGCCATGGTGACGCTGAACACCGTCGAGCCGTTGTCGCGGCCCAGCAGCGTCACCTGAGCGCCGGTCCATGTGGCGACGCCCCCTTCGCCGACCGCGAAGCCGGCGTTGGCGCCCGCCAGGTAGCTCCAGCGCTGCGTGCCGTTGCCGCGCAGGGCGTAGAGCAGGGTTCCGTCGTAATACGCCGCGCCTTCGCCCAGAGGCTGACATTCCTGCGTGGAATACGCGGGCAGCTCCACCGCGCCGGTGATGGTGCGGGTGTTGTCCGGCGTGATCCAGAACGCGCCAAGCACCGCGATGGCACAGAACAGGGCGACGAGAAAGATCGTCGGCAGCCAGCCGGTGCGGCTGCGAGTCTTCGTCTGCATAGGTCCTCCGTATCTTGCGAGTATTTCGTTGTAGTGATGCACGCGGCGCGCCGCAGGGAAGGGGGAATTTCCACCTTTGTTTGCTTGCGCGCCGCCCACGATGGTATTATAATGGAACTTGTTTGAGTATGCAAGTCATAAGGGCGCCGGGCGGAGGGATTTTCCCTCTTCCGACGCCGGGAGCGTGGGGGAGTGTTTCACGTGAAACAATTCTCCCGCACGCGAAAGCCGCGAAAAAAAGTTTCACGTGAAACATCGCCCGCCGGCAAAGACGGCGGCGCGTCCCTTCGGCCCCGCGAAAAAAGGCGGCGGCCCGCGAAGCCTTTTCAGCAAGCCCCTGCCGGCGGTTTCCCCGGGGAGGGCTTTTCCGCGTTTTTTGCTCCTCTCTTGCCGCTCAGACGGTTTCCCCGTGCCCGTGGTTCCCTTATCTCTTCCTATATATAATAGGAAGCGCGGAGCGCGCCCTTTCCCGACCGACAAGGAGGACACATGCTCAAACCATTTCTGAAAAAATATGGCTGGAAATACCTCCCCGGCATCGTATTCCTGATCCTCTGCTCCTGGATCTCCACGCGCGCGCCCATCGTCCTGGGTGAGGCGGTGGATCTGCTCAAGGAAGCCGCGGGCGGCGGCGTGCCCTTCGAGGCCTTCCTTCCCAAGGCGTTCATGATCCTCTGGATCGCCCTTGGCGTGTTCGCCACGAGGCTCACCTGGCGCTATTTCATCATCGGCTCCTCGCGCGAAATGGAGATCTGGCTGCGCAACAGCCTCTACGATCACCTGCAGAAGCTCCCCGTCTCTTTTTACGGCACGCACCGTTCGGGCGACATGATGGCTTACGCGGTCAACGACGTCAACTCCGTGCGCATGGTGATGGGCATGGTGCTCTCCCAAACGCTGAACGCCCTCACGTCGATCTTCTTCTCCGTAAAACAAATGGCAGCGGGCATCAACGGACGGCTGACGTTCATCGCCCTGGCTCCCATCCCCATCGCCATCTTTCTAATCGTCTTCATCGGCCGCCGCGTGCAGCGCAAATTCCGCCGTGTGCAGGAGCTCTTCGCCTCCATCTCCGGCCACGTGCAGGAAAACATCAACGGCATGCGCGTGCTCAAGGCCTTCGCCCAGGAGGAGGCCCAGAACGAGGTCTTCGCCGGCGAGAGCGAGACCATGCGCAAGGCGAACATCTCCCTCAACGACACCAGCGCCCTCACCCAACCCATCATGAAGCTGCTCTTCGGCGTGAGCTACGTGGTCGGCATCCTCTACGGCGGCAACCTCGTCCTCAAGGGTGAGATGAGCGTGGGCGATTACGTGGCCTTCAACAGTTATCTGACCATGATCGTCAACCCTGTCAACGCCATCGGCCGCATCGTCAACATGCTCCAGCGCGGCACGGCCAGCTACAAGCGCCTGAAGACCCTCTTCGACGAAGAGGAGATCCCCGAATTCGAGCGCCAGAGCGACCCGACGCCCATCCACGGCGCCATCGAGGCGCGCCACCTCACCTTCCAGCACAAGGACGGCTCCGTTCCCGCGGTGGAGGACGTCTCCTTCAGCCTGCCCGCGGGCGGCATGCTGGGCATCGTCGGGCCGACGGGCAGCGGCAAATCCACCGTGCTGCAGCTGCTGCTCAAGATCCTGCCGCCCAGCCGGGGCCAGCTATTCCTGGACGGCCGCGATATCTGCGAGATCCCCGCGGCGGCCATCCGCAACGCCTGCGGTTACGTCCCGCAGGACGGCTTCCTGTTCAACGTCTCCATCAAGGAGAACGTCTCCTTCTTCTCCAACGCCTCCGAGGCGGAGATCCGCCGCGCCCTCGATATCGCGGGCATGACGGAGGACATCGCCGCCATGCCGGAAAAGCTCGAGACCGTCTGCGGCGAACGCGGCAACCACCTCTCCGGCGGCCAGCGCCAGCGCACCAGCCTGGCCCGCGCCCTCGTGCGCGAGCCCGCCATCCTCCTTCTGGATGATACCCTCTCCGCCGTGGACACGGCCACCGAGGCCCGCATCCTCGCCGCTCTCAAGAGCGAATTCGAGGGCCGCACGGTCATCGTCATCGCCCACCGCCTCTCGGCCGTGCTCGGCGCGGACGAGATCCTCTACATGGAGCACGGCCGCGTCGTCGAGCGCGGCACGCACGAAGAGCTTCTGCGCCTAGACGGCCGCTACGCGCACGTATTCCACGAGCAGCAGAAGAGCGAAGAGGAGGCGAAAAGCGCATGATGGGTGGAAGAGGCGGCGGCCCGACCAGTAATTTCACCGCCGACGGAAAGCGCATCAAGGCCAATAAAAGCGTGATCAAGCCCCTGGTGAAGCTCATGGTCCCGCACTGGGGCATGCTCCTTCTGTGCGTTGTGTGCGTGCTGCTCGTGAACGCTTCGGATCTGATCAAGCCCTACGTCCTGGAGATCGCCATTGACGATTTCCTCATCGGCCGCCACGAGCAGGTGGGCTTCTACTCGCTCTGGGGCCTGGCGGCGGCGTATTTCCTCGTCATCGCCACGGGCAGCGTGAGCCAGCTGTTCCAACAGCGCATCATGGCGCGCGTCTGCCAGACCATCCTGGATACCCTGCGGCGGCGGGTGTTCCGCCACATCCACGCCATGCCCCTGGCCGATATGGACGCCATGGGCTCCGGCCGCCTGCTGACCCGCGCCACCAACGACGTGGAGGAACTCAACAGTTTCTACACGGACGTGCTCGTGGGCCTGTTCCGCGACGTATTCCTGCTCATCGGCCTCACGGCCACCATGCTGGTGATGAACTGGCGCCTGGCCCTGGTCGCCTTCACGGTACTGCCGCTGATCGCGGTCATCTCCGTGTTCTGCCGCAACGCCCTGCGGCGCAACTTCGTGCGCATGAAGGCGCTCATCGGCCAGATCAACGGTTTCATCGCCGAGAGCCTCTCCGGCATCCGCATCATCCAGGCCTTCAACCGCGAGAAGGAGAAGTACGCCGAGATCTTCGAGCTGGACCGCAAGTACAAAAAGACCACCATGTTCCAGGTGCTGATGAATTCCTTCCTGCGCCCGCTGATGGAGGTCATCAATTCCCTGGCCGTGGTGTTCCTGCTCCTGTTCGGCTTCTCGCGCGTAGGGCTGACGGTCGGCGCCATCGAGGTCGGCGTGATCGTGGCCTTCAAGAGCTACATCGAGCAGTTTTTCGAGCCCATCAACGACCTGGCTGAAAAGTACAACAACATCCAGTCCGCCATGGTCTCCGCCGAGCGCATCTTCACCCTGCTGAACGACGACAGCCGCCTCGAAAAGCTGGACGCCCCCGGGCGCGAGGAACCCATCCGCGGCACGGTCGAGTTCGACCACGTCTGGTTCGCCTACACGAACGAGGATTGGGTCCTCAGGGACGTCTCCTTCCGCTGCGAGCCCGGCGACAAGATCGCCTTCGTCGGCGCGACCGGCGCGGGCAAGACGACCATCATCAGCCTGCTCAGCCGCTTTTACGAGCCGCAGCGGGGGCGCATCCTCATCGACGGCGTGGACATCC
>CACZOT010000250.1 GCA_902782795.1 uncultured Eubacteriales bacterium
GGGGTACTCGGCACGAACGTAGATATAACCCTGAGAAGCGCCGATCGCGTAGCCTGCGATCGCCATTGCTTCGAGGACAACGTGGGGGTCGCCTTCGAGGACGGAACGGTCCATGAACGCGCCGGGGTCGCCTTCATCCGCGTTACAGCAGACGTACTTCTGATCCGCGTCGTTGCCGCGCGCGAATTTCCACTTCAGACCGGTGGGGAAGCCGGCGCCGCCGCGGCCGCGGAGGCCGGACTTGAGCACCTCGTCGATGACCTGCTGGGGCGTCATCTCGGTCAGCACCTTGCTCAGCGCACGATAGCCGTCGAAGGCGATGTACTCGTCGATATTCTCCGGATCGATCACGCCGCAGTTGCGAAGGGCGACGCGCTTTTGCTTTTTGTAGAAGCCGACCTCGTCGAGGGACTTGATGGTGTTGGTCTCCTTGTCGACGGAGTCGCCGTAGAGCAGGCGCTGCACGATGCGGCCCTTGATGAGATGCTCGTTGACGATTTCATCCACGTCCTCGAGCGTCACGCGGCTGTAGAACGCGCCTTCGGGGTAGACGACCACGACCGGGCCGGCCTCGCACAGGCCGAAGCAGCCGGTGCGGACGAGCTTGACTTCCTTGTCGAGCCCGTTCTCGCCGAGCAGCTGGGTGAAGCGGTCAAAGAGCTTGGGCGAGCCGGAGGACGTGCAGCCGGTGCCGCCGCAGATCAGGATTGTGGAACGGAAAAGCTCCATGTTGTTTACCTCCTATAGTGTGCCGGACGCGCATGCGCGCCGCCTGTGTTACCCTTGGGAGAGAATTACTTCTCCGCGGCGCTGATGGTGTACTCCATCACGGGCTGGCCGTTGACGACGTGCTCGGCGACGATGCGCGGCACCATTTCGGGCTTGACGTGCACGTAGGTCACCTTCTCCTGGTTGGGGCAGGTGATCTCCACGATCGGCTCGTAGCGGCACATGCCGATGCAGCCGGTCTGCGCCACGACGACGTTGAGCAGGTTCCGCTTGCCGACCTCGTCCATGAACGCGGTCAGGACCGGGCGAGCGCCCGCGGCGATGCCGCAGGTCGCCATACCGACGGCGATGCGGGTGCCTTCGCTCTCACGGCGAAGATTGACCTTGTTGAGCGTCTTCTGGCGGATGGCTTCCAGTTCGGCGAGAGATTTCATACTTGTTCGCACCTCCAAATGCTGTTTGTCACGAAAACGGGTCTTGCTGGCCTAGGCCTTCGTTCAGATCCTCCCGCATCCAGCTGAGCACCTCCGGGGTGTTCAGCGGCACGCCGTCGAGGACCTGACGGATTTGGGCGGTGTCGAACACATAGGGATCACCGCCGCCCGCGCTGTAGGTCAGGACGAAATCCGGCTTGTCGGGAGAGCCGATCACCAGGGCGAGCATGGTCTCGGCGAGATCCCCCATGGGAGGCAGATCCACATGGGAAAGGCGGAAGCCGAGGCTGAGCCTGGTCCCGCGGCCCACTTCGCTCTCGATGGCGAAGGAGCCCTCGCACATTTCGCACAGCTGCCTGATCATCGGGATGCCCAGCCCCACCTTGCGCGTGGTGCGCGTGGTCACGAAGGGGCTGGAGACCTTGGCGACGAATTCCGGGCTCATGCCGCGGCCGTCGTCGATGATCTCGATCAGAAGCGTATCGTCCTGCCTGGAGAGAGTGATGCGGATCTCCACGCGCGTCGCGCCAGCGGAGACGCTGTTCTGCACCAGGTCCAGAATGTACAGCGCCAGTTCGTTCATTTACGCGTCGGCCTTCTGGTACTTCTTGAGGATGTCCGGCACCATGGACGGCACGAGGCGGCCGTACACGTCGTCGTCGATCATCATGACGGGCGCGAGACCGCAAGCGCCCAGGCAGCGGGTGTCGCGGATGGTGAACAGGCCGTCCGGCGTGGTCTTGCCGACGGGGGTGTTCAGCGTCTCGACGACCTTCTCCAGCACGTTCTTGGAGCCCTTGACGTAGCAGGCGGTGCCCAGGCACACGCCGATGATGTGCTCGCCGCGCTCTTCCAGAGAGAACTGGGAGTAGAACGTGGCGACGCCGTACACTTCGCTCAGCGGCACGTTCAGGCCCTCGGCGATGCGCACCTGGATCGGCTTGGTGACGCAGCCAAAGATCTCCTGAGCGGCCTGGAGCGTGCGCATCACGGCGCCCTCCTGCCCGCGCAGCGAGGCGATGGCTTCGTCAAGCTTCGCGTACATTTCCTGAGTAAATCCCGGCATTGGTGTTACCCCTCCTTTGATGGATGTCCCAATTGTATCGCTGCGACCGGCACCGGAGGCGCCGGCTTGTTGCCATCCTCTATTTTAGCATAAACGGGCGTGTTCTGCACAGGAATTTTGCAACAATTAACATCAAAATTTGCCGGAATTGCTGACAATTCCGACCATTTTCCTCTACTTTCCCCAGGCGAGGATGCGCTCGAAAAACGCGTCCGGCGTGGGCGCGTCCAGATCCCAGAACTCCTCGCGCTCGAACATGTTCTCCAGATAGTGGGCATCCGAGGAATGGAGCTGGGGGAGGTTCTCCGGGATGCCCTTGTGGGGCAGGGGCATGCCCTTGGTGACTTCCAGGGCGGAAAAGGGCACGCCCGGCGGCAGGAAGCCCAGGGCGTTGAGGATGCCGTTGGAGCCGCGGTTGA
>CACZOT010000251.1 GCA_902782795.1 uncultured Eubacteriales bacterium
CGCAAAACCTCTGTCATATTCCTCCCGTTCTCCCTTTTGCCCTACTTCTCCTCACCCCACCCTCTCTATCGTTCGGGTTTTGGACGGTCAGCCGCCCGTAAAGAGCCGCACGATGTCCCGATAGGTGATCACCACGATCAGCCCAAGCAGGGCGATGACGCCCACGGCGTGCACCCAGCCCTCCTTTTTGGGGTCGACCGGGCGGCGGCGGATCGCCTCGACGACAAGGAAGAGCAGCCTCCCGCCGTCCAAGCCCGGGAAGGGGATGAGGTTCATGATGCCCAGGTTCAGCGAGATGATGATCACCAGGTACAGCGCCATATCGAAGCCCTGGCGCACCTCCTGGCTCACGAAGCTGATGATGCCGACCGGGCCCATGGTGTCCTTGAGGCCCTCGCCGGTGGTAACGAGCGCGCGCAGGGCGTTCAGCATCATGCGGGTGATCTGGCCGATATACGGCCCCGCCAGGCGCACGCTCTGGAAAAAGCCGTAGCGCACGGGGATATAGCCCAGCAGAATGCCGATCTGGTACGCGCCGGCTTCCTCATTATAGGCGGGAACGAGGTCGATCTCCAGCGTCTCGCCGCCGCGGTCCACGGTGAGGGCCAGCGCGCGGCTGGCATCGGCGGCGCGGATCAGCTCCACCAGACGCGCCGCGCCCTCGTCATCGCAGGTCAGGGCCTCGCCGTCGATGGCGGCGACGACGTCCCCCTCGAGCAGGCCCGCCTCGGCCGCGGGGGATTCCTCCACCACCGCGCCGACCACTGGCGCGCCCTCGGAGCCGCCCCATCCCCAGATGAGGATCACGGCGGCCAGGAAGGCCAGCACGAAGTTCATCGCCGGTCCCGCGAGGATGGTCAGAAAGCGCTTCCAGACGGGCATATTCCGCATGGCGCGCGGGTCGGGGTTCTCCTCGTCCTCGCCCAGGAACGCGCAGTATCCGCCCAGGGGGATCGCGCGCAGGGAGTAGTCGATCTCCCCGCGGCGGAATCCGAAGATCTTCGGCCCGAAGCCGACGGAGAATTCCAGGATCGCCATGCCGGTAAGGCGGCCGACGATGTAATGTCCGAATTCATGCGCGGTGACGATCAGCCCCAAAATGAGGATGGCCACCAGCACGTACAAAACCGTGATCATCGTATTGTCAATTTCCTTTCCGGATCATTTGCCCGCTCAGCGGCGGGCGGCGGCGACGCGCTCCGCCTCACGGCGAGCCTTGCCGTCCGCTTCACGGACGTCCGCGAGGGCGCGGATGTTCCCGCTTGGCACGCGCTGCATCGTTTGTTCCACAATGTTCACGATTTCGCCAAAGGGGATCTCCTCCCGCAGGAAGGAGGCCACGGCGATCTCGTTGGCGGCGTTGAAGATGCAGGGCGCCGTGCCCCCGGCGCGCAGGGCCTCTCGGGCCAGGCGCAGCGCCGGGAAGCGCGCGGGATCCGGCGCCTCGAAGGTGAGCGTGCCCACGGCGGCGAGGTCGAGCTTTTTCCCGGCGTCCGGCATGCGGCCCGGGAAGGACATGGCGTAGGCGATGGGCGCGCGCATATCCGGCGCGCCGAGCTGGGCCAGCAGGCAGCCGTCCGGGAACTCCACAAGGGAATGCACCACGCTCTGCGGATGCACGAGCACGGCGATCTTCTCCTCCGGCATATCGAACAGATGCCGCGCCTCGATGATCTCCAGGCCCTTGTTGACCATGGTGGCGCAGTCGACGGTGATCTTGCGGCCCATGTTCCACGTCGGGTGGCGCAATACGTCCCCCACGCCGGCGGCGTACATCTTCTCCTTCGGCCAGGTTCGGAACGGCCCGCCCGAAGCGGTGAGGATGAGGCGCGCGGGCTCGTTGCAATCCCTGGCGCGCAGGCACTGGAAGATGGCGCTGTGCTCGCTGTCCACGGGGAGGATGGGCTTGCCGAGCTCCTTCGCCAGCCCCGTGACGAGCTCGCCGCCCGTCACCAGGGCCTCCTTATTGGCCAGCAGGAGCCTCTCGCTCACGCGTAGGGCCGCCAGCGAGGCCTCCAGCCCCGCCGCCCCCACGACCGCCGCCAGCACGTCCTGCGCCCTTGCCGCCTCGACCACGCGCTCGTTGACGTCCTCTCCGAAGAACCACTCGATCTCCCGCAGGTCCGCGGGGATCTCCTCCGGCTCCTCGACCAGCCCGCACACCCGCGGCCGGAACTCCCGCGCCAGGCGGAAGAGCTCCTCCGCGCGGGAGCGCATGGTCATGGCCGTGACGCAAAAGGCGCCGCCGGAGCGGCGCACCACATCCAGGCACTGGCTGCCGATCGAGCCGCCCGCGCCGAGCAACGCAAGTGTTCGCATAATTCTATCCTTTCATGAGCAGATGACAGAAGGCCGTCACGCACATCCCGCAAAAGAGGATGGCGTCCATGCGGTCCATGACGCCTCCGTGGCCGGGGAAGATGGTGCCGTAATCCTTGACGCCGCAGTAGCGCTTCACCATGGAGGCGACCAGGTCGCCGCACTGGGAGACCACGCCCGAGACGAGCCCGAGCAGGATCATGCTCCAGATGGGCGGGACCCTCGCCCCGGCGGGCTGGAAGGAGGGGATGAATCGGCTGAGCAGGGGCATGAGGATCATCACCAGCATGCAGGCCACGACCGAGCCGACGATGCCCGCCACCGCGCCCTCGACCGTCTTTTTGGGGCTCAGATGCGGCGCGAGGGGCTTGTGGCCGTGGAGGGTGCCCCACTCGTAGGCGAAGACGTCCGTGAGCATGGCCGCGCCGAAGGTCACGCCGATGGCGATGGCGCAGTGGTACGGCGAGGGGTAATAGGTCTGCTCGAGCAAAAGCCCGAAGAGAACGCCCGGATAGAGGATGGGAAAGAGCGTAGAGATCAGGCAGTCGCTGGTGGTATCCGCCTGGGCCATGGGGATGATCAGCCCCACTGCGACGGACACGCACGTGAGCAGGAACACGCCCCCGAGGCCGCCCAGGAAATGATAGGCGGGCACCATGAGCATGGCGAACGCGACGCCCACGGCGCGCACAGGGTTGGAGCCCCTGTTCTGCAGCGCGGTATACATCTCCCACACTGCGATCGTCCCCAGCAGCCCGATGGCGACCCGCGCCAGCCATCCCTGGAAAAACCAGATCGCCAGAAAGCTCAGGCCCAGGCCGATCCCCGTGAACCTTCTCTTTAATACGCCCGATTCTGCCATTTTCGTTTATTTTCCGGCGGCGCCGTTTCTGCCGCCGAACCTCCTGTCTCTGCCCGCGTATGCGCGGAGATCTTCCAAATAACGTTCTTTGGTGAAATCCGGCCACAGGGTCGGATCGAAGACCAGCTCCGAATAGACCGTCTGCCAGGGGAGCAGGTTGGAGAGGCGCTCCTCGCCGCTGGTGCGGATGACCAGGTCCACGTCCGGCATGCCGGCGGTGTACAGGCCGCTCTCCAGGTCCGCCATGGTGAAGGCGGCGGGGTCCTCCCCCGCCAGCGCGCGCTCGCACAGTTTTTTCGCCGCGCGCAGAATCTCCTGGCGGCCGCCGTAGTTGAGGGCGATGGAGAGCGTCAGCCCCGTGTTGTCCTTCGAGCGCTCCATGGCGTTCAGGACCGCCTCGCGCTGCGCGGTCGGGAGCCCGTCCACGTCGCCCAGGATGACGATGCGCACGTTTTTTTCGCACAGCTCGTCGATCTCGCTGCGGAAATAGCGCAGAAGAAGCGCCATCAGCGCGCCGACCTCGTCCTGCGGGCGGGACCAGTTCTCCGTGGAGAAGGCGTAGATGGTCAGGTACCCGATGCCGATATCGCTCGAGAAGCGGATGATCTCCCTCAGCGCCTCGGTCCCGGCCTGATGCCCCGCCGCGCGCGGCAGGCGGCGCTTCTCAGCCCAGCGGCCGTTCCCGTCCATGATGATGGCCACGTGCCGCGGGAGCCGCTCGGGGAGGCTGTTCTCCCCCGCTCCGGGCGCGCCGGTCTTTTTTTTGCCGAAGAGCCCTGCCATCCCTCTTCCTCCGAATTCTTATTGCTTTGGCGACGGAAAGAGCGCGGCCGTGACACGGCCGCGCGCCGGATCGCAGCGGATGACGCGCCAGACGCCCGCGGCGTAGGGTTCCCCGCGGGGCGGGAGGACGCGCTCCACTTCGATCTTCGCGCCCGTTTCGGCCTGCAGGGCCTGGAGAGCGCGTTCCAATTCCCAGCCGATCACGCCGGTCATACGGCCATGATCTCTTTTTCCTTCTCGGCGGCGATCTTGTCCAGATCCTTGATGTGCTCGTCGGTGACCTTCTGCAGCTCGCTCTCGGCGTCCTTCTGGTCGTCCTCGGTGATCTCGCCGTCCTTCTTGAGCTTCTTGATCTGCTCCATGGTGTCTCGGCGGATGGAACGGATGGCGACCTTGCCCTCCTCAGAGAGCTTGCGCACCTGCTTGACCAGATCCTTGCGGCGCTCCTCGGTCAGCTCCGGGACGATCAGGCGGATGACCTTGCCGTCGTTGGAGGGATTGATGCCGATGTCGCTCTTCTGGATGGCCTTTTCGACCTCGCCAATCATCTTCGTCTCCCACAGGTTGATCACCAGCATGCGCGGCTCCGGAGAGGAGATATTGCCCAGCTGGTTGATGGGCGTGGGCGTGCCGTAATAATCGACCAGGATGCGGTCGAGGATCTGCGGGTTGGCGCGGCCGGCGCGCAGCGTCGCGAGTTCCTTGCGGGTCACGTTGACCGTCTTGTCCATTTTCTCGGTGGCGGTGCTGATATTATCATCGTACATTCGGATGACCTCCCGTTTCTGTATCGTTTCGCGAAGCCCGGCGGAGGGAGACTTGCTCCTCCCCGCGCCTGATATACATTGTACCGAATCGGACGCCGCTTGACAAGCACTTTGTAAAAAACCGCGTCAGGCGTGCACCCTGGTGCCCAGGTCCTCGCCGCGGGCCACGCGCAGGATGTTCTCCAGGTCGTCCATGTGGAACACGCGCAGTTCCTTTACGCCGCGCTCCCGCAGCAGCTGGAAGGCGGTCTGGTCCATGACGCGCAGGTCCATGCGGATGCAGTCGTCGTAGGTGATGTCCTTGAGGAGCCTGGCCTCGGGGTTCTTGCGGGGATCGCTGTCGAAGACGCCCTCGACGTTCGTGCCCTTGAAGACGGTATCGGCCTTGAGCTCGGCCGCGCGCAGGGCCACGGCGGTATCGGTGGTGAAGAAGGGGTTGCCGCTGCCCCCGGCCAGCAGGGCGATGCCGCCGGCGCGCAGACATTCGTCGGCCGCGGCCGCGGTGTAGAGGCGGGCGAAGCGGTTCATCTCCTGGGCGGTGAAGACCTCGGCGCGCACGCCTTCCCGCAGGAGGAAATCCTGCGCGCAGAGGGCGTTGATGACGGTGGCGAGCATGCCCATCTGGTCGGCGTTGACCGGGTCCATCTCCTCGGAAAAGCGCCCGCGCCAGATATTGCCGCCGCCGAAGACGATGCCGGGCTCGACGCCCATGGCGGGCAGCTGGGCGAGCACGCGCGCCGCCTCGCGGCAGCGGTCGGCGTCAAAGCAGCCACGGCCGCTGCAGAGCGTCTCGCCGGAGAGCTTGATGAGAATCCGCTTTTTCATGTTTCTCCTCCTGTGCGTGCAACAACAGCCGCCGGAGAGCG
>CACZOT010000252.1 GCA_902782795.1 uncultured Eubacteriales bacterium
CGCCGCGAAGTCATGCGCACCTACGGCGCGCAGGTCACCCCCAGCCCGTCCGAATCGACGAACATCGGCCGCAAAATCCTCGCCGACCACCCCGGCACGGGCGGATCTCTCGGCTGCGCCATCTCCGAGGCCGTCGAGGTCGCCACCTCCACGCCCGGCTACCGCTACGTGCTGGGCAGCGTCCTCAACCAGGTGCTGCTGCACCAGTCCGTCATCGGTCTGGAGGCCAAGGCGGCCCTGGACAAATACGGCGTCAAGCCCGACATGATCATCGGATGCGCCGGCGGCGGCAGCAACCTGGGCGGCCTGATCGCCCCCTTCATGGGCGAGAAGCTGCGCGGCGAGGCGGATTACCGCATCATCGCCGTCGAGCCCGCCTCTTGCCCCAGCTTCACCCGCGGCCGCTTCGCCTATGATTTCTGCGATACCGGCATGGTCTGCCCGCTCGCCAAGATGTACACCCTCGGCAGCGGCTTCATCCCCTCGCCGGATCACGCCGGCGGCCTGCGCTACCACGGCATGAGCTCCATCCTCTCCCAGCTCTCCCACGACGGCTTCATGGAGGCCCGCAGCGTCACCCAGTCCAGCGTCTTCGCCGCCGCCGAGGAATTCGCCCGCTCCGAGGGCATACTCCCCGCGCCGGAGAGCAGCCACGCCATCCGCGTCGCCATCGACGAGGCCCTCAAGTGCAAGGAGACCGGCGAGGAGAAGACCATCGTCTTCGGCCTCACCGGCACCGGCTACTTCGATCTGGTCGCCTACCAGAAGTACAACGACGGCCTCATGACCGATTACATCCCCTCCGACGAGGAACTCGAAAAGGGCTTCGCCGGCCTGCCGAAGATCGACAAGTAAGCGTCGGCGCTTCCGGAAGGACCGGCAGGAGGCTCCTCCTAGACCTCCGGCAGGGACCCCGTCCCTGCACCCTGCCAGGGGGAATGATTCCCCCGGGACCCCTCAATTAGGGAATGAATCAGAAACGGGCTCCGGTATCCTGTCGTAAGGGTACCGGAGCCCGTTTCTTTTCGAGAGAACAACTGTATTATGTCTTACAGAAATCCCTCAATATGGGATTCTTAAGGGACGAAGTCCCTTAAGCAGGGGTCCAGGGGCAGCGCCCCTGGCGCAACCCCAAGAAGGACAGCGCCCCCCGCGCGGCCGCGTTCAGTGCAGTCCCCGCAGCAGCTCGCGATACCGGTGCTCGACCTCGCGGAGGGTCTCGCTCTCGGGCTTATCGGTATGGAAAACGAGGGTCGCGCGGGCCTCCTTTTCGGCGAGGGGCATCTGGCTGCGGATGCGGGCCAGGGCCTCCTCGCGGGTGAGGCGGTCGCGGTTCATGAGACGGACGATCTCCTTCTCCTCGGGCATGGTGAGGACCCAGACGGCGTCGCACATGGCGTCCATGGCGGTCTCGAAGAGGAGCGGCACGTTCAGCACGCAGACCTTGCGGCCCTCCTCGCCGGCGCGGTCGATCTCGGCGACCATGCCGTGCTGCACCATGGGGTGGAGGATGCCCTCCAGCGCGCGCTTCTGGGCCGCGTCTGTGAAGACCACCGCGCCCAGGGCGCGCCGGTCCAGCGTGCCGTCCGCGCAGAAGACCCCGTCGCCGAACAGGCGGCGGATCTCCGGCAGGGCGCGCCCGCCAGGAGCGGTCAGCGCGCGGCTGATGGCGTCCGCGTCGATGTGCGCAGCGCCCAGCTTTTCCAGATAGCGCGCCACGGTCGTCTTCCCACAGGCGATGCCGCCCGTGAGGCCCAGAAGAAACGGTCTCATCCCAGCCAAAATAGTCCCCTCCAAAAACCCTTCTATATCATTTGCACGCGAACCAGTCTTTGCCCACGGAGACGTCCGCGCGCAGAGGCGCTGAGAGGTCCATCACGCCCTCCATCTCCGCCTTGAGGAGCCGCGCCACAGCCTCGGCCTCGCGCTCCGGCGCCTCGACGATGAGCTCGTCGTGCACCTGCAGAAGGAGCCTGGCCTCGAAGCCGCCCTCCCGCAGGGCGCGGTCCACCGCGATCATCGCCAGCTTGATGATATCCGCCGCCGAGCCCTGCACGGGGCTGTTCATGGCGGCGCGCTCGCCGAACTGGCGCACGTTGCGGTTGGCGGAGGCCATCTCGCGGATGTAGCGCCGCCGCCCGAGGATGGTGGTCACATAGCCCTTGCTCTTGGCCAGGGCGATCTGCTCCTGCATGTAGATGCCCACGGCCGGATAGCGCGTCAGGTACATCTTCATGAACTGCGCGGCCTCGGCGCGCGTGAGCCCGGTGTTGCGCGAAAGGCCGAAATCGGAAATGCCGTAGACGATGCCGAAGTTGACGGCCTTGGC
>CACZOT010000253.1 GCA_902782795.1 uncultured Eubacteriales bacterium
AACCGTTTTCTTCGCGAAGCGCGCCACGCGCAAAGAGCGCGCCGCTTAAGCGGCGCGCTCTTTGCGTTCCCGTCTATTCCGGGAGGCAGGGGTCCTCCAGGGCGCGGGCAAAGAGCCCCGGCTCCAGGCGCACGCCCGCCGCGCGCAAAGCCTCCTGCAGTTCCGGCGCAGCAGGGCGCTTCCCGGCCCGGGCGACCCAGGCAGCGGCGGTCCCGGCGGCCTGTCCCGTCACGGAGCAGCTGGGGATGACGCGCAGAAGGTCCCACCCCAGGCCGACCGCCGCACAGCAGCGTCCCGCGGCGAAGAGGTTGGAACACTTTTCGCCCGTAATGGCGGAATAGGGGATGGAATAGCGCAGATGCGGCTTTTTCCAGTTGCCGATCATGCCCACGGCGTCCGTGAACCAGACGCGCTCGTGCTCCTCCTCGGAGAACTCGAAGGGCTTTTTGAGGCGGCGCGTCATGCGCAGGCCGTGGAAGGCGGGTACGTGGAAGGGCCAGGAGCCGTCTTCGCGTCCGCGTTCGCGGATCATGCGGCGGCCGTCGAGGCAGCTCTGGGTGATGTCCTCGAGGGTCGTGCCGCGGTAGAAGCGGTGCCCTTCGGGGAGGGCCTCGGCCCAGATGGGATCGGAGACCATGCGCAGGCGCAGATCCCGCCCGTCATAGGTGTAATGCCAACCGGTGGCGACGTTCCGGCCGCTGTCGAAGGTCTCCTCGCCCGCGAAGAAGCAGACGTCCGCGTCGCCCGTGGCGTCCACGAAGGACGAGGCGCGGAACGCGATCGGGCCCTCCTTGCCGGAAACCGTGACGGAGAGCACGCGCCCACCTTCGGCCTCGACGCCGGTGACGTGCGCGTCGTAGTAGAGATCGACGCCCTCCTCGACGAGCAGCTCCTCCAGGGCGAGGATCATGGCGCCGGGGCTGTATTCTGCCTGATAGCGCTTCCCGGCGCGCTCAGAGGCGGAGGCGGGCCGCTCCCATTCCTCCGGCAGGCGCGTGACCGGGGCGTATTTCTTCGAAAGGAGCAGGAGCTCCTCGGCGATGCCGGCGGACATGAGCTCTCCGTCGCCGTCGTCCAGGGGCAGATAGATCGCGATCGCGCCGGCCGTCCCCAGCCCGCCGAGGACATAGCCCTTCTCCAGCAGGCAGACCAGGGCCCCGGACCTCGCAGCCGCCAGCGCCGCCGCCGCTCCGGCGAAGCCGCCCCCGCACACGCAGACATCATAGGTATATTCCCGCATGAGTCTTTCGCCTTCCTTTTCCCGTCAGGAGGGGTCCGCGACCACTCCGGCAAAGCAGATCGCCCTGGTCTCCTCATCGGAGATGAGCAGGATGAAGGGGCGGTCCAGCACCATGGATACGGGCACCTGTTCGTAGATCGCCATCATATCGCCCAGGACGATCTCCGTGACGGCGGCCGCGCGCGTGCCCTCCTCGTCCACCTGGACGCGCACCTTCTGGATGACGTCGGAGATCATCAGGGAAGCGTCGCTCAGGCCGGAGAAGTCCGCTCCCATGGAGAAGGGCGTGCCGACGCCCAGATCCATGAGCGCTCCCTTCAGGTTCGAGCCTGTGCTGATGTCCAGCTTGGGGAGGCTCAGCGAGACCTCCCATGGCTCGGGCCCGCGGAAGAACGATTGGAGCTCCGCGCGCAGGCCCTCCTCGTTCAGGTCCGGATTATTGGCCCTATACTGCCCGACGATGCCGTCGATGATGCTCTCCGCGCTGCGCGGGCCGAATTCGAACAGGTCCGGGCCCTGTTCCGAGAGCAGGGTGAGCATTTCTCCCACGCCGCCCTCCTCCGGGAGGATGAGGGTCATATAGAGGCCGCTGTCCAGGTAGGGCAGCTTCAGGGCCTGCGCGCCCTCGGCCTCAGCGTATTCGGCCGTCAGGCCCTGGCGCATGAACTGCGCCGTCACGTCGCCCTCCGGGGTGTGGAAGACGTCCTCTCTGGTGAAGTGCGGATCGAAGGGGGAGAGCCACTTGGCGTCCATGGCGATGGCGTTGATGAGAAGGAGCTGCGCGTCGGGCTCTTTGCCCTCGTCCAGGAGCTTGTCGATCAGCCCGTCGGTCTTTTCCCGCACCCAGCCGTTGACCGTGGCCGCGCTGTCCAGGGGGAAGACCTCCGCGCCGAAGAGCTCGCCCACGCCCTGGGCGTACTCCTCCCGGACGGAGAGGGGATCCTTGGCGAAGAGGACGTTGGCGGTCTTGAGCCCGGAGGCTCCCAGGGGCTCCGTCCAGGCGGCGATGCCGGCGGCGTCCGGAACGTCCAAGGCGAGGAGGATCTCCTCGCGGGTGGCGCCTTCCGCGCCGTAGGCGGCCAGGGAGAGCGCGTAGGCCAAGCTCACCGGGGAGACGAAGGCGTTCTTCGTGCCGTCGGAAAGCGCGGCCAGCACGTCCAGGCCAAGGCGGTTGCCCGGCACGGCGTCCTCCTGCGCCCAGCCGGCCGCGCATCCCAGGAGCAGCGCCAGCGCGCAAAGCAGAGAGACGAAAGTCTTCAATCGAATCCCATCCTTTCGTTTGTTCGCGTTTCGACGTCCTTTAGACAGAGGGCCATCGCGGTTTGTTCACAGGGCGGTGTTTTTTTTGCTGGCGTTTTCGCGCCGCAGGTTCTATAATAAGGATATCACAAGCGCCGCGTCGGCGCAAAGAGGAGATTTGCATGAAGATCGCGTTTATCGATTATTATCTGGACGAGTGGCACGCCAACAATTACCCGGCATGGCTCAAGCAGGCGACAAACGGCGAGACGGAGGTCTCGATCGCCTACGGCATGATCGACAGCCCCATCGGCGGGCGTACCAACGAACAGTGGTGCCGGGAGATGGGCATCCCCCAGGCGGCCACCATCGAGGAGGCCGTGGCCGCGGCGGACGGGATCATCGTCCTCTCGCCGGACAACTGCGAGATGCACGAGCAGCTCAGCCAGATCCCCCTACGCTCCGGCAAGCCTACCTACATCGACAAGACCTTCGCGCCCGATCTGGCCACGGCCAGGCGCATCTTCGCCCTGGCGGAAGAAAATGGGACGCCCTGCTGGTCCACCTCGGCCCTGCGCTACGCCGAGGAGTACCTGCGCCAGGGCCGGGTGGATTCCATCGCCTCCTGGGGCCCCTACGGCTTCGAGACGTACGCCATCCACCAGCTCGAGCCCATCATGATGCTCATTCAGGCGCGGCCGGAAAAGGTCATGGCCCTCAAGGGCGCGGATTGGTACCAGATGGCGGTCTCCTTCGCGGACGGCCGCGCGGCGACCATCACCGGCTACGACAAGGGCGGCGATTTCGTCATGAACATCACGGGTGAAAACGGCCAGAAGACCATCGCTCCGCGGTCTGATTACTTCCAGGCGTTCATCGCGCGCCTGGCGGAGTTCTTCCATCGGCCGGAGGACGTCGTCCCCCACGAGGAGACCCTGCGCATCATGGCCGCGCGCGAGGCGGGCATCCGGGCGCTGGAGACGCCGGGCCAGTGGGTGCCGGTCGGCTGAAGAGGCCCACAATACAGACAGAGAAAGCCCCGCCGCCGCGGGGCTTTCTCTGTGCCCGGGAAGGAACGGATCCGGAAAAGGGACGAAGCGTCATTCGGTCGCCGCGAGGAACTCCTCCAGGAGATAGGCGCGCAGGCGCTCGAAGAGGGCCAGATCGCGCCCGCCGACCGGCCGCCCGTCGATGCGGTCGGCGCGCAGGCAGAGATTGCTGGAGCTGGTGACGAGCACTTCGTCCGCGGCGAAGAGCTCCTCCAGGGTGAAGGGCTCCTCCCGGCAGGGGATGTTCAGCGCCAGGCAGGCGCGCAGAAGATGGGCCCGGGCGATGCCCGCGAGGATGAGGTTGTCCGCGGGCGCGGTGTACAAAACGCCGCCGCGGAGGATGTGTACGTTGCTGTGCGCGCATTCCGTGACCCTGCCGCCGGGCCGGTAGAACACGGCCTCCATGCAGCCCGCCTCCTTCGCCTTTTGTGCGGCGAGGACGGAGGGAATGAGGTTCAGGGTCTTTACGTCGCAGTGGAAAAAGCGCGTGTCCTCCACGGTGATCAGCCGCACCGGCTCGCGGCCGTCGGCGATCCCGGCGGGAGTGAGGGTGATCCAAAGGTTGGCCGGGCCCTCGGGGAAGGCGTGGCCGCGCCGTGCGGTGCCGCGCGTCACCTGGTAATAGACGAAAAGGTCGCCCGTGTCCATCAGGCGCACGAGACGGTTCAGCGTTGCCTTAAGCTCCTCCTTGCCCATGGGTATGGAGATGCGCAGAGCCGCCGCGCTGCGGAAAAAGCGGTCCACATGCTCGTCCAGCGCGAAGATCCGGTAGTTTCGGCAAGGGCCCGCGTCGTACACGCCGTCGCCGAACCAGGAGGCGCGGTCGTTCATGGGGACGGTCATCTCCTCGAGGGGACCGTATTTGCCGTTGTAATAGCCAAGCGTCTCCATACCAGAGCTCCTTCCGCGCCGCAGCGGGCTGTTTTCCGGGTATTATAGCACCGGGGCGGCGAAAAGGAAAGAGCCGGGAGATTGACGCTTTCTTTGCCTTTGTGTTATTATCTGGGAAGAATGGCGCCGCCCGCGCCGAAAGGCGTTTGGGGAACCCGGGAACGCCGGGGCAACCCCGCGATCAGAAAAAGAGGTGTGAAGGATGAAATTCAAACGCGGACTCTGGCTCATGCAAAAGGATATCACGCCCCTGTACGCCGTGGAGGCCCACCGCGTGCAGACGGGCAAGGGCGAGATCGACGTGCTCGTCGCCACGACGCACATCGCCGGGCGCGGCATGACCATGTCTCCGGCGCTGCACCTGCGCCTGTTTTCTCCCGCGGAGGGAGTGATCGGCGTGGAGGAGACGCACTGGGCCGGCACGGTGGACCGCGGCCCGCACTATCAGCTGAACGCCACGGGCGGCTGCGACGAGGTGATCCGCCGCGAGGGGGAGATCGTCCTCAGGAGCGGCCGGATGGAGGCGCGGCTGAGCACAGAGCCCGGCGCGTGGTCCCTGCGCTTCTATGACGGCGAAAAATACCTCACCGGCAGTGGCTACCGCGCCATGGGCCACATGACCAACACCGCCACCGGCCAGACCTGGATGACCGATCAGTTGGACCTCTCCGTGGGCGAATGCGTCTACGGCTTCGGCGAGCGCTTCACGCCCTTCGTGAAGAACGGCCAGCTGGTGGAGATGTGGAACGGCGACGGAGGCACCAGCTCCGAACTGGCCTACAAGAATATCCCCTTCTACATGAGCAGCCGCGGCTACGGCGTTCTGGTGGACGACACCGGCGACACCGCCTTCGAAGTCGCCAGCGAGAACGTGGAGAGGGTCGAGTTCGCCGTCAAAGGCGAAAAGCTCGCCTACTACGTGTTCGCCGGTCCCACCCCGCACGACGTCCTGCGCCGCTATACCGGCTTCACCGGCCGCCCCGCGCTGCCGCCGGCCTGGTCCTTCGGCCTGTGGCTTTCCACATCCTTCACCACCAATTACGACGAGGCCACCACCTCCAGCTTCATCGAGGGCATGCGCGCCAGGGGCATCCCGCTGCACGTGTTCCACTTCGATTGCTTCTGGATGAAGGGCTATAACTGGTGCGATTTCACCTGGGACGACGAGACCTTCCCGGACCCCGAGGGCATGCTCCGGCGCTACAAGGCCGGCGGTTTGAAGATCTGCGTGTGGATCAACCCCTATATCGCGCAGAATTCGCCCCTGTTCCAAGAGGCCATGCGGGAGGGCTACCTCATCCGCAAGACCGACGGGTCCGTCTGGCAGACGGATCTGTGGCAGGCGGGCATGGGCATCGTGGATTTCACCAACCCCGGCGCCCGCGAGTGGTACCGCGAGAAGCTTCGCCCGCTCCTGGAGATGGGCGTGGACTGCTTCAAGACCGATTTCGGCGAGCGCATCCCCGTCCGGGATATCGAGTACTTCGACCATTCCGACCCCATGCGCATGCACAATTACTTCACCCAGCTCTATAACGAGGCGGTCTTCTCCCTGCTGGAGGAAGTCAAGGGCAAGGGACAGGCCACCGTCTTCGCCCGCAGCGCCACCGTGGGCGGCCAGTGCTTCCCGGTGCACTGGGGCGGCGACAACTCCGCCAACTACGTCTCCATGGCCGAGACGCTGCGCGCGGGCCTGAGCCTGTCCAGCTGCGGCTTCGGCTTCTGGAGCCATGATATCTCCGGCTTCGAATCCACCGCCCCGGCCCATGTCTACAAACGCTGGTGTCAGTTCGGCCTGCTCTCTTCCCACTCGCGGCTGCACGGCTCCCAATCCTACCGCGTGCCGTGGCTTTTCGATGAGGAAGCCTGCGTGGTGCTGAAAAAGTTCGTGGAGCTCAAATGCTCCCTCATGCCGTACCTCTACCGCATGGCCGTCATCGCCCACGAGGAGGGCATTCCCGTGCTCCGGCCCATGTACATGGAGTTCCCCGGCGATCCTGCCTGCGAGATGCTGGACAGGGAATACATGCTCGGCGAGAGCATCCTGGTCGCGCCGGTGTTCGATGAGAGCGGCGAGGTGCAGTACTATCTGCCCGACGGCGAATGGACCCATCTCCTCGACGGCCGCAGGATGACCGGCGGCCGCTGGGTCAAAGAACAGTATGATTTCATGAGCCTGCCCATCTGGGTGCGTGAGAACACCCTCTTGCCCGTAGGCCAGAGCCGCGACCAGGTGGAGTACGATTACGCCGACGGCGTGGAGATCCGCGCTTACCGCGTCTCGAAGGACGTGGAGATCGCCATCCCCGCGCTCGACGGCAGCACCCAGGCCACCTTCAAGGCCGCCGTCCGGGACGGCCGGGTGAGCGTGACGACCGATTCCGCCAAGCCCTGGACCTTCAAGGAATACAAGTGATTTCTCCGCACAGAAACACCCCCGGCCGCGCGGCCGGGGGTGTTTCATTCGGTTTTTACAGCCCGAAGTAGCGCTTGGCGTTAAAGACGCTGATGCAGATGATCACGACCATCAGCCCGGCGAAGAGCCGCGTGACGGCCTTCTCGTCCATGCGCTTGTTGCACAGCCGCCCCACGATCCCGCCCAGGATGCCGCCCGAGACCATCAGCAAAAGCGTCGGCCAGGAGAACTCCGGCACGGTCCGGGTAACGAGGGTGGTGACCAAGCTCGTGATCTGGCTGAAGAGGATGATGTACAGACTGTTGGCCGCGGCGGTCTTCGTGTCCATGCTGAAGAAATAGAACAGCACCACGAGGTTGAAGGGCCCGCCGCCGATCCCCAAAAAGCTGGAAAGAAGCCCCAGCGCCAGGCCGATGCCCGCGCAGGGGAGGACGCCGCGGACGCGCCGCGCGCGCATGCGGGAGCGGTACAGCGTGCCGATCAGCGTGCCGAGCGTGAGCAGGGCCAGCACGGCGGATTGGATCCCGCCCACCAGGCCCGGGTTCGGCGCGGAGTCCTTGATCATGGAAAAGAGCTGCTTGCCGACGATCCCGCCCAGGGCCGCGCCGAAGGCCAGGGGCGTGCCGATCGCGGTGTCCACGCGCTTTTCGCCGGAGCTCATGGACTTGAGCACCGAATAACAGCTCATGGAGAGGACGGTGCACCCGGAAAGAAAGCTGATGGTGGAAACGCCGGCCAGGCCGAAAAAGTCCAGCACGGGCTTGATGATGACCCCGCCGCCGATCCCGCAGATGGCGCCGACCACCGAGGCCAAAAAACTGACGAGCAAAAAAGCGATCATCGAGAACCCATCCTTCCGCAACACAGGGATCCATCCCCGATTATATTGCAAAGGCCCTGAGAAAACAAGTGAAAAGGCGCTTTCATACGGGCGTGTTGTTTGTAAAAAACATTGCGGAATTGTAATGCCTGTGTTATACTAAACACAGGCCATTGAAGACGAGAGGAGCGATCGCATGAGTATGGAACCGATTTTGATGCGCACATCGAGATCTGACATCTTTCTGAAGGTCTACCGCGGGCATTTCGCCACGGGGCACAGCCACATCAACTACTACATCGACGTCACGCAGCAGAAGTTCTGCCTGGGCGAGGCCCGCAAGGTGGCCCGCGAGCTCGCCAAGGAGTTCCGCGTGCACACCCTCATCGACACCATCCTCTGCCTGGACGGCACCGAAGTCATCGCCGCGTGCATGGCCAGCGAAATGACGCGCAGCGGCTACATGAACGTCAACCAGAACCAGGATATGAACGTCGTCACGCCGGAGCGGGCCGTGGGCAGCCAGCTGATCTTCCGCGAAAACACCGCGCCGATGATTGCGGGGAAGAACGTGCTCGTGCTCATGGCCTCGGTGGTCACGGGCTACACGGCCAAATCCGCCGTGGAGACCATCGCCTATTACGGCGGCCGCGCGGTGGGCATCTCCTCGATCTTCGCGACGGTCGACAGCATCGCGGGCCTGCCCGTCGTCAGCCTGTTTAACCCGAACGACCTGCCGGGCTATACCTCCTACGACGCCAACGACTGCCCG